>CAJOKT010000002.1 GCA_905235115.1 uncultured Peptostreptococcaceae bacterium | reverse complement strand
AGCAAAGCCCCTCTGATGAGGGGCTTTTTTGATCTCTGAACTTATTTATTCTGGTACGCTATGAACCTTCCCAGCCTGTCGTTCACGAACAGATCGTCCTTAAGGGCGATGCGGCCGTTTACCAGCACGTAATCGATCCCTTTGTTGGGAACCGACAGATCCTGGAATGTAGGGCCGTCGATTATGGTCTCAGGATCAAAGATGGTTATGTCAGCATCTGCTCCAACCTTGATTTCGCCCTTTCTGTGATCCATAAGGAGGCGCATGGCAGGCTCCAGTGTCATCTTTCTCAAAGCGTCCACCAGACTCAGCTTCTTCTCCTCCCTCACGTACTTGCCCAGTACTCTGGGGAAGGTCCCGGCTGCTCTGGGATGACCGCTTCCGTTGGTAAGGATACCATCTGATGCGATCATTCCGTTGGGGTTGGCCACGGCTTTTGCGATCTCGTCCTCGTTCATCACGAATGCGACCACCATCATGGCAGGGTTCTTCTTCCTGGCGTCTCTGAAGGTCTCCTCGGTAGCAAACTGGTAAGGATAAGGTTCTCCGGTGAGGAGCAGGTCCTTGTAGTCCTTGTGCCAGGCTTCCAGACACCCGTCATCGAATACGGTGGATCCCAGGAACGTTGCAAAAGCATTGTAGGGATAGGTATCATAATTGAGCCTTGGATCTTTTGCCATATAGTCGTTGATCAGTTCCAGCGACTCATCCATCATCCCCAGGGCTGAACATGAGCTCAGATGCGAGATCTGGAACCGCTTGTCGATCCTGGACTGGATGTCCACCATCTCATAGATGGAATCGATGTTTCCGATGCAGTCGTTTCTGTAGTGGGCCGCCACGAGAAGGTCCGGATCGTTCTTGAGAGCGATATCCTCCAGTATCTCCTGTTCAGTGATGAACGGATCGTACTCTATACCGAAGGAGATACCGAAGGCGCCGGCCTCCAGGTCCCTGAGCTGCTGCTCTCTTATGAACGCCCGCTGTTCCCAGGTGGTCTGGTCGAAGCCTCCAACACCCAGAACATCGCGTCTGTAGTGGTTGTAGCCGGAAAGCATGATATAGTTCACCGGGGAGCCCCCCAGTTCATCGATGGTCTCTCTGAATTCCGCCACGGTCTGGAAGAGCGTTCCGCAGTTTCCTCCCACGCAGGTGGTGACGCCCTGTCTGAGCATCATGTTTCCGATGACGTATTTTTTGCCCTCATTGAAGTTGTCCTCGTGCATGTGAAGATCGATGAAACCCGGCGAGACCACTCTGCCTGATGCATCGATCACCTGATCTGCCTCCGGGCACTCGGGTCCCAGATAGCAGATCTTGCCGCCCCTGATACCGACATTTCCGTCAGTCAGGGCACCGGCTTTATAATCGGGATATTTACCGTTTACGATCAAAAAATCTAACATTGGTCCAACCTCATTTTCTGCCGTTTTCGAAGTCTTCCTTCATCTTTCTGATCCTCTCATCGTCGGTGAAGATCTTGGCTATGTCGAGGGCGATGACCTTAGCACCGTCAGCTATAGCCTTGTGGCCTCTTTCGGACCTTACCTCAGCCTCGAAGCCTCTGGTGTGGATGGCGATGCCCTTGTCTGCTATCTGCAGAGTCGGGTGGAAGGCCGGGCAGACGAAGGAAACGTTTCCGATGTCCGAAGATCCGAAGATCTTGCCTGCGTCTCCGTTCACTTCGATCCCCAGTTCGTCGAACACTTCCTGAATAGCCTGAGTTCCAGTGGGGTTCACCACCAGGTTGTCGTAAGGAGCCGCGGTGGGCTCCCACTCATAGGTGGCTCCTGTCATGAGGCATGCTCCCTCAGCCATTTTCAGCACTCTCTCATTGAGTTCAGTAAGGTATGGTCTTGAAAGGGATCTGGTGTAAAGTTCATATGAAGCCGATTCGGGGACCACGTTGGGCGCGGCTCCTCCGTTTCTGTATATTCCGTGCATCCTCACGTCAGGAGTGACGTGCTGTCTGTAGCAGTCCACTGCGTGTACGAAAAGCTGAGCGGCGTTCAAGGCGTTTACTCCGTCCCAGGGAGCTGTGGCGCCATGGGCAGCCTTTCCGTGGAATGTGAAAAGTCTTGAATCCAGAGCCATCAGCGTACAGTGTGTCAGATTCTGATCGTACAGATGGATCATGATGGCCATGTCGTAGTCATTGAAGATCCCGTCGTCCACCATCTGGCACTTGGCTCCGTCCTCCTCCTCATTGGGAGTTCCGATCACGTGGACGTCGCAGTCAAGTTCATCCTGATGATCCATGAGGGCGATCCCTGCAAGAAGTGAGATGGAGCAGGATACGCAGTGTCCGCAGGCATGTCCCACACCTGGAAGCGCATCGTATTCCGTCAGGATGGCCACCTTGTGCTTATGTCCGCCGGGGCCGTATGCAGCCTTGAAAGCCGTGGGGATCCCGTCAAAAGGATATTCGCACCGGAATCCGTGGGCTGTAAGGAGTTCCACCGCCTTCTGCGATGACCTGAACTCCTTGCTGGATACCTCAGGGTTATCCGCCAGGTCATCATTGAAAGCGATAAGCTCCCGGTGATATTTTTCTACAGTTTCGAAAATCCTCTGCTTCAATACTTCATAATCTGCCATTTTTCATCTTCCTTTCGCAAAAAACTTAAGCCGTATATTCTAAGCAATGATCAACGTTAGGTAAGTAAAACACTTGCGGTCCCGCCCAAAATATTTTATCTGTTTTTTGTGTCCCGGTCAACACATTACAGGTCACAGCAAAGTCTGTTTTATGGCGGACTGACAGTAATCATCGATATACATGTCAGGATTCTTCTTGTTAACGAGAGTGCCGTTTCCCTTGATGCATCCTCCCTCACAGATCATTCCTTCTATGAAATTCCCCCTGAGCTTGCCTGCTTTAAGTCTCATGAGCGCCGCCCTGCACTCTTGAGCACCGTTGGCTATGACCGGCTCAAGCTCGAAGTCATCATAACCCAATTCCTTTATGGCTCTCTGGATCGCTCCTATCACACCTCCCGACTTGGAGAATCCTCTTCCGTATCTGGAGGCATCCTGAAGCGCATACTCATCCATGGAAGATATATCGATATCTCTGCTGTCAAGGAGCGCCAGTAGTTCCATGAAAGTCAGGGCTCTGTCGATGTATTTCTCTGCACGTTCCGTCTTGATCTCCCACTTTTTTGCGATGCATGGTCCTATGAAGAACACTTCCGAGCCAGGGAATTCTTCTTTAATGGCCCTGCCGGTAAGCGCCATGGGTGAAAGCGTGGAAGAAACATACCTGCTGAGTTCCGGGAACTCTACGTTAACATACTCCACGAAGGCCGGGCAGCATGAACTGGTCAGGAATCCCTTCTCTCTGAGCTCTTTTGCCTCGGTCACAGCGGTCTCGTCCGCCCCCATGGCCACCTCATACACTCCGTCGAAGCCTAAAGCCTTGATGGCGCTGAAGACCTGGCCCACCGTGGTTCCCGGGAACTGCACCGCCACGGCCGGAGCCACAGCAGCAAATATCTTGTGGCCGGGGGTCTTATTTTTGATAGCGTTTATGACCCTTACGATCCCGGATATGTCGTTCATGGCTCCGAAGGGACACTCATAGATGCAGGCGCCGCATACGATGCACTTATCCTGATCGATCCTGGCGCTTCCCTCTTCATCCATCCCGATGGCATTGGTGGGACATACCCTTTCGCAGGGACGCCTCATGTTTACGACGGCATTGTACTTGCAGGCCTGAGCGCACCTGCCGCACTCCACGCAATGCTCCTTATCTATGTGGGCATAGCCCCTCTCGTCGATGGCCACCGCATTTCTCGGGCATGCCTCCTTACAGTTATGGGCTACGCAGCCTCTGCAAAGGTCCGTGATCATATGCCCGGACTTTGGACATTCATCGCATGCTATGGTGACCACCTGGACCGTGTCCTTACTTCCGTGATATTCCCCGAGTCCGATCCTCATGCGTTCGGCGATTATGGCCCTGTCCTTATATATGCAGCAGCTCATGGGAGGATCTCCCTTTCTGGCCACCACATTGGATATCTCATTAAAAGCTGTAAAGGCATCATTTCCAGCCCAGGTCTGGCGGGCAAGTTCCCTTAAGACTCTGTACTTGATGACCTCCACCCGGTTTTCAAAAACTCTCTGCTCCATGTTTCACCCTTATTTCAAAATAATCGGACGGGATCAGATGTATCATCCTGAGTCCCGTCTCTCCTCTAATAGTCTGTTCTTCCTTCTTCCACTGCCTTTCTGACCCGCCTGATTATGATCATGGTGTTCAGGTGATAGGCATCATATGGCTGGTTAAAAGCCCGCTTCTCGTTCCAGTATATCATGTCGTGGATGTTTGAGATCTCCTGGTCGCTTAAGCCGTTCCTCAGCCCCTTCACGATCATGTCCCTCTCCCACCGGGCTTCCTCGATGTAGTCTGTAAAAAACTGCTCATTATACTCCCTGGGGATCAGGCCGTAATGCATGCCTATAATGTACTCTGCCTTGAGGGACGCGGCCTTTTCTGCGGACTCTATGGTCTGCCGGAAGCTCTTTAAGGGAGAAGTGCCGAGTTCTCCCGGTCCCTTCAGCTGAGCCATGCTCTCATTGGCAAATAGGATCCTCCCCGGTAGCACCAGATATATGGCCGAACAGTCCGTATGCCCTTTTGCCGCAAAATACTGCACCCTTACGTCTCCCAGATCCACCTCTTCACCTTCTCTTAATGCTCTGTCCAGCCTCATTCCCCGGGCGGTTATCTCGCCGCAGTCAGCGCCGTAAAGTAATCTGGCCTTGTTCCCAAGCTCAGCCATGGTCCTGAGTGCTCCGTAAGACTCAAATACATGACCGCACTTTTCAGCCCCGAGCACCTGAGCGTCCGGCCACTCCTTAAGCACATATGGGAGCGCGCCGATGTGATCGTAATGAGTGTGGGACAGGAGGATATAGTCCGGGGTCTTTCCCATGGGGTCCAGCACCTCATGGATGTTGGAGATCAGCTCCTTCGCGAAACAGGCCATGCCCGTATCGAAGAGGGCGGCCTTATCCTTCCCTATGATAAGGTATGACTCCCCGCCCATGCCTGCGGTCACTCTATATACAGGTTCAGGGACATCGAACCTGTCGTGTCCCTGAAAATTTGAAAAATATCCGTTATCTTTAGGTAATATCATCTGGTTTCCTGTTCGTCTTCTTCGTTCTGAGTCTTGTAAGCAAGGCTCTTGATCTCTTCCCTGTTTTCGGTGAGAGTATCGTTTATGGCAGTAAAAGTATGCTCAAGGCTGGTGTACATCTCTCCAAAGTACTTCATGTTGAGCTCGTCCATCTTCTGCTGCATGCCGTAAAGCATCCTGTCCACGTAATCGTAGGTCTTCATCTTCAGGAACTTTGCCTGGATGTTGGCGTCCTCTATGATGGTCTCAGCCTTCTTCGTGGCCCTGCGGGTGATCTCATCGGAATCCACCAGGTATTCGGCCTGTTTCTTGGCCTCTCTTACCATCTTGTTGTATTCATCTCTGCCTTCGCGAAGGATCCTGTCTCTCTCATCGATGATCCACTTAGCCTGCTGCATGTCATCGGGAAGGGCAAGTCTGATATCCTTGATGATCCCGAAAAGGTCCTCAGACTCCAACACTATTTTGTTTGTAAGAGGCACGGATGTCGCCCCCTCTAAAAGATCCTCCAGTTCATCGAGAAGATCCAAAACTTTCGTTGTGTCTTCCATTAAGCTAATCCCCTTTCCGTTCACTCAAGTCCGTATTTTTGTCTCATTCTTCTTAAGACGGGCTCCGGCACCAGAGCACTTCCGTCCCCGCCCAGGGATATGACCTGCTTGGCCATGCTGGAACTGATGAAGCCGTACCTGTCTTCACTGATCATATAGATGGTCTCACAGTGATCATAAAGACGCTTGTGCAGCTGATCCATGGCAAGTTCCTGGTCGAAATCAGCTGTGTTCCTCAGACCTCTCACCACCACGTCATACCCGTTTCTGTTTACGTAGTCCGCAAGAAGGCCGTCGCATCTGTCCACTGAAATACCGGGAAGATCCTTCAGGACCTCCCTGATCATTTCTTCCCTCTCTTCATAGGAGAAAAGGGACTCCTTGGCAAGATTCACTGTTACCAGCACGGTGAGCTCGTCAAAGATCCTGGATGCTCTCTTTATAACGTCCACATGACCCAGGGTCATGGGATCAAAGGAACCGGCATAAAGCGCTCTGTTATGCATGCCCACCTCCATAATCTTCTGTATTTTACCATAAAGGCATGTATTTGTAAAGTTAGCAGTACAGGCTGAGAGTGATGGAACCGTAGTTCTTCTCTTTGAATTTTCTGAAGCCCATGATCTCCTCCGGGAAGCCGTCACTTCTGGCATGTTCGCATATAATGACTCCGCCCTCCTTCAGAAGTCCCAGTTCCCCGATAAGTTCCAGACACCTTTCGTAGAGTCCCTCTCTGTAAGGAGGATCCAGGAAGAAAATATCCGCTCCTATATCCTCTTCGTACATCTTCTTCAGGCATTTCTCAAAGCTCCCCGGAACTACAAGCGCCCGGTCTCCCGCCCTGCAGTACTCGATATTCCTCTTGATCAGCCTTACGCTCTCACCGGAATTATCGCAAAAAACGCACCTGAGAGCCCCTCTTGAAATGGCCTCCAGCCCCAGGTTCCCTGTGCCCGAGAAAAGATCACAGCACACGCTGTCCGGGATGAGGTCGCTGAGCATGCTGAACATGGCCTCCTTCACCTTTTCCGTTGTGGGCCTCACGTCGTATCCCCCGGGTGCCTCTATCTTTCTTCCCTTGAATTCTCCTGCAACTATTCTCATACCGGTCCTAAAGGTTCAGGGAGATATTATCTCCGAAAAGCCTCTTTACCCTTTCTCTCAGTTCCAGATCCTCCGGCTCATTCAGACCCGGATCTCTGTCGATTATATCCTGTGCGATGATCCTGACCTTTTCCAGGATATCGGCATTCTTCACAAGGTCCGCCACGTTGAGCTCAGGTATTCCGTGCTGCCTGGTACCGAAGATCTCTCCCGGCCCTCTCAGCTTCAGGTCCTCCTCCGCTATGACGAATCCGTCGGTGGTGCTGACCATTATCTCGTTTCTCTTCTGAGCAATGCCGTTTCTGGCTGAGCTTATCAGTATACAGTAGGACTGGTCGCTTCCTCTTCCTACCCTGCCTCTCAGCTGATGAAGTTGAGCCAGGCCGAAGCGCTCGCTGTTCTCTATTACCATGACCGTGGCGTTGGGAACGTCGATCCCCACCTCTATGACCACAGTGGAAACCAGTACGTCGATATCCCCTGCCTTGAACCGGAGCATGATCTCATCCTTTTCCTTCTGCTTCATGGCGCCGTGTACAAGGCCGACTCTCACATCGGTATATCTCGCGCTGAGCTCCTCATATATTTCTTCGGCGGATCTTACGTTCAAAGCCTCTGATTCCTCAATGAGAGGCGCCACCACGAAGGCCTGACGGCCCTCCTTCACCTTATCACGGACGAAGTCATATATTTTGCCCCTGGATTCCACGTAACGCAAAAAAGTTCTGACCGGCTTCCGTCCCTCAGGCAGTGTATCGATCACGGAGATGTCCAGGTCCCCGTACAGTATCACCGCCAGGGTCCTGGGGATGGGCGTTGCGGTCATGACCAGCACGTTGGGGTCCTCCCCTTTTTCGGTAAGCAGGTTCCGCTGCTCCACTCCGAACCTGTGCTGCTCGTCCGTGACCACAAGTCCCAGCTTATGGAACTCCACATCCGGCTGTATCAGGGCATGAGTGCCCACCAGGATGTTCACGTCCCCCTTCCTGATATCCTCAAGAAGAGCCGTTCTCTCCTTCTGCTTCATGCCTCCGGACAGGAGCTCGCACCTGATGCCGAAGGGCTCAAAATCCTTTTTAAGGGTCTGAATGTGCTGTTTCGCAAGAAGTTCCGTAGGGGCCATCATGACCGCCTGAAAACCGCATCTAACGGTCTTGAACATGGCAAGTTCTGACACTGCCGTCTTTCCGGATCCCACGTCGCCCTGGACAAGCCTGTTCATTGGCTGACCGTCCTCCAGGTCCTTTTCGACCTCTCTGAAGGCTCTCTCCTGGCCTGCGGTCAGGGTGAAGCCCAGGCTCTCAAGGAACTCGTCGGTCCTGACGGAGCTGTCCAGCTTTACTCCTTTTGAGTTGGACTTGACCCCGTTCTTGATGTAGAAAAGCCCGGTCTGCAGGATCAAAAGCTCCTCGAACACAAGCCTGTACCTGCCCTCCAGCGCCCTTCTCTCCTCCTTGGGAAAATGTATATTGGTCACCGCGTAGGACGGCGGACAGAGATTGTTCTCGTCCACTATCTTTTCAGGAAGCCACTCGGTGATCAGTTTGTGGTAAGGAAGGGCCTGAAGCTGCATGCCCCTCATCTGTGCCTGGGATATGCCTTCGGTAAGCGGATACACCGGGAAAAGCCCCCTCATATCGTCCTTGTCACCGGTCTTACGAAACTCCGGATGAACCATCTGGCGCCGGCCGTTATTGAATGAGATCTTTCCGTAAAGAGTCAGTTTCTGCCCCTTATAGAAGTAGCGGGACAGATATTTTGCGTTGAAGAAAAGCACCTCCACTGATCCGGAGTTGTCCTCGCCAAAGACCTTAAGCGGGGCTTTTTTGAAATAGGGCCCCGGCTGTTTCACCTGTGATACGGTCACCTCAAGAAGGACGTCCTCCTCCGGAGGCGCCTCGATGATCTTCGTGACCTGCCTTCTGTCTTCATACTTTCTGGGAAAGGTGTATATGAGGTCTCTCACCGTCAGGATGTTCAGTTTCTCCAGCAAGGCTGCACGTTTGTCCCCTACTCCCTTAAGGGATGTGATCCTGTCATTTAATTCCACTTAAAACTCCACGGAATACTCTACGTTCTGCTTCGTAACTTTCTTTGTCCGGATGCCTGTGATCCGCATGGTGATCTTTATGACCCTGCCCAGTTTCAGACTCTTCAGATTCTCTTCCAGATAACTCAGGACCGCCTGCGAAGCAAAGTACATGCTTGCTCCGAAACGGTGGATCACGCTGAACTCGATGACCAGTTCCCGTTCTTCCTCCCTTATGGAGATGCTGTTTCTTCCCGGGGCGATGGTCTCCACGCCTTCAGTTAAGTCCACCGCGTCCTTTACCAGTTTTTCAAATGCATATTCGGCGACCTTCAGGGTGCCCAGTTCGTTTTTCTTTTCCATGGTCCGTCACCCCAACATGCTCTTTGTGAGTTCCAGTTTCTGCTGACTGAAATTAACGGTACTGAAAAGTATCAGTACCCTGTCGTATCCCTCGCCTTCCGCAACAGCCTCCACTGAACCCCTGAAATATCTGGGGTCTAGGAGTGTGATCCTGGAGAAGTCTTCCAGAATGGCGGGCACGAAGGAGTTGGCGTAGGAATCCTTGACTATGAGGAGGGATGGCTTCCCCGATCCGTTCTCGGGGATGATGTCCGCTCTGCTGTAGTTTCCGCCCAGATATACCTCATACTGATCCTTCTGATCCAGTCTTTCTCCGAAATATATGGAACCGAACTCCTCTCCGTCGGCAATGAGTTTCGTCCTGTCGTCTTCCCATCCTGCGGGAAGCTGGATTTCATCTGTTACCTCGCCGTTCATTAGTATCTTGGAATAAAGGGTCCCACGGAATCCCCCGGAGACCGTCTCAAGCTCCGGAAGATCGACCTTGAGTCCGGCACGGGACAGATAGACGGATGCGGCTTTCATGGCCCCCTTCATGTTCCAGTGGTGGTCCGTCTTATAATACATGCCGGGATCCATCTGGCTTCTCAGAAGTATCAGGTCGTCTCCCAGTGCATCCTCCGCCTGAGAGAAGCAGATATATTCATCGAAATTGGTGCTCATGTTGTAATAAGCCCTGTTCGCAAAAGACGCAGAGGGCACCAGAATCACGTCCACGGGTATCTCTCCCAGGAGATCATCTCTTAAGAGCGCCACATTGTCCAGATTCCCCTGAAACGCATCCCGGTCGAATTCCCAGGGTGTGGTCCTCTCAGCGAGGACACCGTCCTTTAGGAGATATACGCCGTTTATGTCCTTCCTGAGCCCCAGCTTCAGGATATTGGAATACATACCTATCCACTGCTCGCGGCCTATGATCTGATCGGTCAGATACTCTTCTGAATCCTCTTCAAATTCTCCGCTCAGAATATCCTCGATATCAAAGTGGGGTGCCTGTGCCAGGTATCTGTTCTCATTGTCGGACTTCTCCCTGTCCGGCATGATCAGGGTCCCCAGGGACAGGAAGGCGATGATGAGCACGGCGGATACCGTCAGTATTATGTTTTTATTTGGATCTTTTGCGCTCATATCAGAACCTGAAATAAAGGAACGGGTTGTAGCTTCCGCTTACCAGGAAGGCTACCGAAACTATAAATAATATGGCGAGGACGGCGGTCTCCGGGATGTCCGCAGCAAAACCTTCGGGCAGTTTGCCGAGAAGACCCGTCCATATCTTTTTAACTATGGGTGTGGAGCAGACGGCTGCAGTAAGGAACAGCAGCCAGTAGGAGGACAGATAGTATCTGAACTCCGGAAGCTGGGCCGGCCCTTTGCCAAACATGCAGCCCACGAACTCCATCAGTTCCCCGAAGTCGGTGATCTTGAAGAGCACCCAGCCCAGGGTCACCAGGAACAGCGCGTAGACGTGCTTTATGAAGGCCAGCTTCCCCGGGATCCTGTTCAGGACCTTCAGAAGGAAGAGCTTCTCGATTATGAGAAGTATGCCATAGTAAACCCCCCAGAGCACGAAGTTCCAGCTGGCGCCGTGCCAGAGCCCGGTAAGGGCCCAGACGATCGCGATGTTCAGGAGCTGTCTCATAAGCCCCTTTCTGTTCCCGCCCAGCGGTATGTATACGTAATCTCTGAACCATGAGGAAAGGCTCATGTGCCACCTTCTCCAGAACTCGGTTATGGTGGACGAGATGTAAGGATAGTTGAAGTTTTCCAGATAGTCGAAACCGAATATCCTGCCCAGGCCGATGGCCATGTCGGAGTAGCCGCTGAAGTCGAAATATATCTGGAATGTGAAGGCGATGGCTCCCATCCAGGCAAGGCCCGGGCTTATGTCTGTACAGGCCTCCTTCATGTCGTAGATCTCCTCCCAGACAGCGGCCATCTGGTTGGCGATGAGGATCTTTTTGGCAAATCCGAAGATGAATCTCCTGATGCCTTCCGTGACCCTTCCGGGGTCCGACGTCCTTGCCTTCAGAGCCTTCTCGCAGTCCGAGTACCTGACTATGGGCCCTGCGATGAGCTGCGGAAAAAGCGCCACGTAGCATGCCAGAGTCAGAAAGTCCCTCTGCGCCTCCACCTTTCCCCTGTAGACGTCGATGACGTAGGACATGGTCTGGAAGGTGTAGAAGCTGATCCCGATGGGAAGCGCTATGCCGAGGAGCGGTATGTCGCTTCCAAGAAGCGAGTTCACCGTCTCCAGCAAAAAATCCGCATACTTGAAGAACCCCAGAAGTCCCAGATTCACCACTATATCCAACACAAGATAGGCGCACGCTGCACTCGTGGATCCCTTTGACTTAGCCATTCCCACCAGGAGAGCCAGCACATAGTTGGATATGATCGATACGATCATGATCAGGATGTACTTAGGTTCACCCCAGCCGTAGAACACAAGGCTCGCCACGAGGAGCACAGCGTTCCTCGCCCTGACGGACCCGGCAGGCGTAAGGAAATATATTAAAAGCGTCACCGGAAGGAACGCCATTAAGAATACTGAACTTGAGAATACCAAAACATCCTCCGCGTAATTAGTCTCATGAAAAATATACCACGGAGGATGAATGTTTTCAATAATGATATAGTGGAATAAAGAACTGCCTGTTCAGTTCGCTCTTATTGGAACACAAGCTGCAAAATACTGACATTGTGGCCCAATACATCATCCAACTTTTGGGCCGCAAAACCTATAAACCGCATATTGTGGCCCAATACATCATCCAACTTTTGGGCCGCAAAACCCATAAACCGCATATTGTGGCCCAATACATCATTCAACTATTGGGCCGCAAAACCCATAAACCGCATATTGTGGCCCAATACATCATTCATTATTTTGGGCCGCAAAACCCATAAACCGCATATTGTGGCCCAATACATCATTCATTATTTTGGGCCGCAAAACCCATAAACCGCATTTTGTGGCCCAACCTGTCATTCAACTTTTGGGCCGCAAAACCTATAAACCGCATATTGTGGCCCAATACATCATTCATTATTTTGGGCCGTAAAACCCATAAACCGCATTTTGTGGCCCAACCTGTCATTCAACTTTTGGGCCGCAAAACCTATAAACCGCATATTGTGGCCCACCCCATCGCCAGACTTAGCCCACGGAGGGTCCTTATACAATAATAACTACCTGCTCAGCCGGTAGTTTTACTTTGGCCCTACAAGGGCCTCTTACCTGCGGAGTCTTAAGACTCGTCGAAAGGTCCGCCAACCGCACGTTCTCCTCAACCGATCCTAAAGGATCTCATCTCTTGACTTTCTCTCCGGTGAACGGATCGATGTATTCCTTCATTGTGAGTTGGTCCGCCGCGATGTCTTCCTGGAGTTGCTGACGGATGTATTCTTCGATCTTCTTTGCGTTCTTGCCGACCGTGTCGACATAGTACCCGCGGCACCAGAAGTGTCTGTTGCCATATTTATATTTTAGATTGGCATGACGATCAAAGATCATCAGCGAACTTTTTCCTTTGATGTACCCGACGATATCTTTAACGCTGTACTTCGGCGGTATCTCCACGAGCAAATGCACGTGGTATGTGCTAAACTATTGTTATCGTTCATAAATTACCTCCTCGTCATGATGGCTTGGTTGGCGAACCAAGTCCATCATACCACGTTGAGGTAATTTTTTTGCTTTGATCTAAAGATGCCTAAGCGCACCGGCATAGCCGGTGGTTTATTGTTCCTCGGACTCCTGTCCTCGGAACCTCCACTAAGGTGTACAATAAAAAACGGCGATCCTTGCGGATCGCCGGAAGAAATGGTGCCCAGTTCCGGAATCGAACCAGAGACACGGGGATTTTCAGTCCCCTGCTCTACCAACTGAGCTAACTGGGCACATTCTTTCTTAAAATGGTGGGCCTCCAGGGATTTGAACCCGGGACCTGCCGGTTATGAGCCGGATGCTCTAACCACTGAGCTAGAGGCCCAAATTCTACTGGTCGGGGTGACAGGATTTGAACCTGCGGCCCACTGGTCCCAAACCAGTTGCGCTACCAAGCTGCGCTACACCCCGTCATCGGCAACTATTTCATTATAATGACCGAACCTGACATTGTCAAGCGGGGAAAAACTGTAAAAAACTGGCAGGGGCAGAAGGATTCGAACCCTCGACACGCGGTTTTGGAGACCGCTGCTCTACCAACTGAGCTATACCCCTAAATTATGGCGGAGAAGATGGGATTCGAACCCATGCTGCCCTTAACGAACACTAACGGTTTAGCAAACCGTCCTCTTCAGCCACTTGAGTACTTCTCCTTGCTCGCTGTTTTTTTCATTCTGCAGCGTTGCTGTTCTTCGCTCCTCGCATAATGAAAAAATATCTTCGCAATCACGACTTGCCGATCTCACGGTCTGACCCTCCCGAAGGAAGATATGCGAAAACGCGAAACAGTCTTCGTGATCTCTATATGAACGGCACTGCCAGGTCCGGTCATAAGCTATGGCGGAGAGGGTGGGATTCGAACCCACGGTCCCTTGCGGGATCACCGGTTTTCAAGACCGGCTCCATAAACCACTCGGACACCTCTCCATCGTAAGGTTCTCCCTATAAAAGATGGTGACCCATCCGAGATTCGAACTCGGGACACCTTGATTAAAAGTCAAGTGCTCTGCCGCCTGAGCTAATGGGTCTTATAAAAAATTGGCTGGGGTAGCAAGATTCGAACTTACGAATGACGGGATCAAAACCCGTTGCCTTACCGCTTGGCTATACCCCAACGATATTCCCCAAACCTCTTAGTTAAAAAAATGTGGTGAGCCCGTTGGGATTCGAACCCAAGGCACACGGCTTAGAAGGCCGTTGCTCTATCCAGCTGAGCTACGAGCCCACACTTTTTAAAAAATGGAGCGGAAGACGGGATTCGGACCCGCGACCCTCGCCTTGGCAAGGCGATGCTCTACCCCTGAGCCACTTCCGCACGCTTAAAGTATTAAGTTTTGAAAAAATGGTCGAGGGAGATGGATTCGAACCATCGAAAGCTCAGCTAACGGATTTACAGTCCGCCCCCTTTGGCCACTCGGGAATCCCTCGACAGTGGAGCGGATGATGAGAATCGAACTCACGCCATCAGCTTGGAAGGCTGAGGTTCTACCATTGAACTACATCCGCACGAATGTTTGGAGCTGGTGGAGGGAATCGAACCCCCAACCTGCTGATTACAAATCAGCTGCTCTACCGTTGAGCCACACCAGCGTGAAATTGGCGACCAAGATCAGGCTCGAACTGACGACCTCCAGCGTGACAGGCTGGCATTCTAACCAACTGAACTACTTGGCCGCATGTGCACGAAGGACGAATCATCAAATCGCCTGACGCACTTAATAAATATATACTAAGCCTCCTCTTTTGTCAAGACAATTTTTTCGATTTTTAAAACTTTCCCTTTGCCGCCCGTCAGGTCTTTGAGGTAGGTTCCTGTGTCCTCTTCTCTCTCGGTATCACAGGAAATATCCACTTTCACGTTTTCACCGAATTCCGCATCCAGCACCGCAAAAAAACCGCCCTGAGTTTTTTGCAGTCTCCCGTAGGAACTGTAATCCATCTCATAGCTTATGACGGAAGTCTCATACGCACCGCCGGTTCCTGCCTCGTCCAGCCCCAGCTTCGCCGTGGAGGAATATGCCCTGGCCAGGCCCCCTGTGCCCAGCTTGATCCCTCCGAAATATCTGGCGATCACCACACAGACATTGGTGAGATCCATGGAGCTCAGAAGCTTCAACACGGGGGCTCCCGCAGTGCCCTGCGGCTCGCCGTCATCGGAGGACCACTGGATCTGCATCCTGTCACCGATGATCATGGCAGGCACGTTGTGAGTGGCTTCCCGGTGCTCCCGTCTGACCGACATGATGAACTCCTCCGCCTCCTCCCTGCTTACAACAGGTTTTATGTGGCAGATGAACCTGGACTTCTGTATGATCTGTTCAGCAGTTGCTTCTCTCAGCACTGTTCTGTAAAGCTTCATACTTCAAACTCCGCATATCTTTGGCGATACTTTTCCTGTATCTCACAGGTCATGAGAGTACCCTCTTCCTCGTATTCCACCGCCTTTACCAAAGCGTCTTTTCTCAGGGCAGAGGCTGCCGATCCCCTGGCATAGGGGATCAGGTATCTGACTTCTGATCTGTCCCTGAAGAGCCTCTTCTTCACCTCATCAAGAAGTTCATCCACGCCCATGTCATATTTTGCGGAGATCAGGAAGCTGTTCTTTCCGGTGAAATCCAGAACGTTCAGTGTGCTCTCGTCCATGAGATCCATCTTATTATAGCAGGTAATGGTCTCCTTGTCTCCCGCGCCGATCTCGGAAAGGACCTTTTCGGTGACCTTCACGTGCATGTCATAGTCATCCGCGGACAGATCCACCACGTCCAGCAGAAGATCCGCTTCCGTGACGATCTCCAGAGTGGACTTGAAGGCCTCCACCAGAAGGTGAGGCAATCTTGAAACAAATCCGATAGTATCCACCAGGATGAAGCTGTGGCTGTCATCCAGATCTATCCTTCTTCTGTAGGTATCCAGCGTTGCGAAGAGCATGTCCTTTTCGAAGACTTCCCTGCCCTCTGCGTATCCGGTCTTTTCGTACTTGCGGATCACGTTGTTCATGAGTGCAGACTTTCCGGAGTTGGTGTATCCCACGATGCAGACCACGGGGATGTCGTTCTTCTCCCTCTGCTTTTTCTGGACAGACCTGGTGCCCTCTATGTCCCTGAGCTCGGACCTTATGTCGTATATCCTTCTCTCGATGTGACGGCGGTCAGTCTCAAGTTTTTTCTCGCCGGGGCCTCTGGTGCCTATGCCGCCTCCCAGCCTGGAAAGGGACCTGCCAAAGCCTGTGAGTCTGGGCAGCCTGTATTTGAGCTGCGCAAGTTCCACCTGGAGTTTGCCCTCTCTGGATTCGGCTCTTCTGGAAAAGATATCCAGGATCAGTATGACCCTGTCTATGACTCTCACTCCTGTGGCCTCCTCCAGGTTCCTCAGCTGCATGCCTGTGAGTTCGTCATTGAAAACGATCAGATCGGCCTCCATTTTTCGGGCCGCTTCCTTCAGTTCCTCCACCTTGCCCTTGCCGATCAGAGTGGCTGAGTTCATGCGTTCCGTTTTTTGCACCATCATGCAGAGAGGATTCACTGAAGCCGCCTCGCAGAGGCCTTTGAGCTCTTCCATGGAATAGGAAATATCCTCGTCGAGCTCCACCCCGACGAGGATAGCATTGTATTCTTCTCCTATGACTTCATTCTGATCGTTGAATTTTATCATTTGCCGTAAGTATTTTGTGAATTACAGGATGAACTTGTCAAGGTCCTCCGCGTCGAAGGTCTCCTTGAACCTTGTCTTTACGTATTCCTCATCGATGAGGATGTGCTTGGTGTCTTCGCTGGGGACGTTGAAGGAAACGTCCTCCAGAAGCCTCTCCATTACCGTGTGGAGCCGTCTGGCCCCGATGTTCTCGGTCTGCTCGTTCATGAGATATGAGATGGTCGCGATCTCTTCTATTCCGTCCTCGGTGAACTCGAGCTCCACGCCCTCAGTCTCGAGAAGTGCCTTGTGCTGCTTGGTGAGAGCATTCTGGGGCTGTGTCAGGATCTTTACGAAATCGTCCTTAGTAAGGCTGTCAAGGGTGACTCTTATGGGGAATCTTCCCTGAAGCTCGGGGATGAGGTCCGTGGGCTTGGTTACGGAGAAGGCTCCGGCTCCGATGAAAAGGATGTGGTCTGTCTTCACCGGTCCGTACTTGGTGTTTATGACGGAGCCCTCAACTATGGGAAGGATGTCCCTCTGTACGCCCTCTCTGGAAACGTCGGCTCCTGACACCATTCTTCCTCCGGATGCGATCTTGTCGATCTCATCGATGAAAATGATGCCGTTCTGCTCAGCGTTGGCCACAGCCTCGTCTGTGACCTGATCCATGTCGATAAGCTTGTTGGCTTCCTGCTCTCTTAGGATCTTCCTGGCTTCGGAGACCTTGCAGTTCTTCTTTCTTGTCTTCTGTGGCACGTCGCCGCCGAAAATGTTGCCGATGGCGATGGTCATTCCCTCATTGGACATATCGAGTTGATTGCCCTTAGGCTCTGCCACCACTTCGATCTCGATGTACTGGTCCTCCAGAAGGCCGGCTCTCAGCTGAGCCCTGACCTGCTCTCTGGCCATCTCGATGTCATTGTCTTCTTTTTTGGAAGTCTCGCCTTGCTGATCGATGAACTGCTGCTTCTGGCTCTGGTAGCCGCCGGAGTTCATGATGAAGTCGAATGGGCTCTTTTTCTCCCCTACGTTCTTTTTTTTGCCTGGGATTATGGCTTCCACGATCTTCTCTTCTGCGATCTGATCGGCGATCTCATACTTTTCCTCAAGTTTGGACTGTTTGGTGACTCTCATGGAAGCTTCGACCAGATCCCTCACCATGGAATCCACGTCTCTTCCTACATAGCCGACCTCGGTGAACTTGGTGGCCTCCACCTTCACAAAAGGCGCGTCCATAAGCTTGGCGAGACGTCTCGCGATCTCCGTCTTTCCGCATCCGGTGGGTCCCATCATGAGGATGTTCTTTGGCGTGATCTCCTCCCTCATCTCTTCAGAAAGAAGGGATCTTCTGTATCTGGTGCGGAGAGCGATGGCAACAGACTTTTTTGCTTCGTTCTGACCGATGATATACTTGTCCAGTTCACTGACTATCTCTTTCGGAGTCATTGAATAGAATTTGCTTCCCATTATTTGTCTCCTCCTTCCCCGTCAAGTTTCAGGACTGTGATGTTGTCGTTGGTGTACACGCAGATGGAGCTTGCGATCCTGAGGGCCTCGTGGGCGATTTCCTCAGCGGACATATCCGTATGGTTGTAAAGTGCGTTGGCCGCAGCATAGGCGTAGTTTCCGCCTGACCCGATGGCAACAAAGGGCTGGTCGGGCTCGATGACCTCGCCGTTTCCGGAGATGATCAGAAGGCTGTCACGGTCCATGACGATCATGAGAGCCTCCAGGTTCCTCATGCCTCTGTCTGATCTCCACATCTGAGCCAGGTCCACCGCAGCCTTTTTAAGATTTCCGGAGTGCTCATCCAGCTTGCTCTCGAACTTCTCCGTAAGGGAGAATGCATCTGCAACAGAACCCGCAAAACCTGAAAGCACCTGTCCTTTGTATATCTTGCGGACCTTTTTTGCGCCATTCTTCATGATGGAAGTCTCACCCATGGTGACCTGTCCGTCTCCGGCGATGGCCAGATCGTCGGGACCGCGCCGTACTGCGCAGATGGTGGTTGCGTGGAAACTTATCTTATTATCCATTATTTGAAATACCTCCTAAAATCATTCTTTATAATCACAATTTTGGTTTGAGCATGCAAGTTTTGTATTCTTCAGGTGCCTTTCCACCAGAAGCGAACCGCACTTGGGGCACCTCTTATTTACCGGTTTATACCAGAAAGATACCTTGCAGTCGGGATAGCCTGAGCAACCGTAGAAAGTCTTGCCGCTCTTCCCTTTCCGTCTGACTATATCTTTACCACATTCCGGGCATTTCACACCAACGGATCTGAGAATGGGCTTGGTATTTTTGCACTCCGGGAATCCGGAACATGCCATGAACTCACCGTACCTGCCGGATTTGATCAGCATGGGGCGTTGACAGATATCGCAAAGAATGGGTTCTCCCTTTTCGTCCAGTGCCGGAACGTCCTTCTGCTTAACTTTTTCTGCATCGTTGGCCTTATCGAGCTCCTGCTTGAAAGGTCCGTAGAATTCGCGGATCACATCTCTCCACTTCACGTTCTCACCGTCGATGGTATCCAGCTTATCCTCCATCTGGGATGTGAACTGGGCATCAGTGATGTCGCTGAAGTATGTTTCCATAAATTCTATTATTGTAAATCCGAGGTCAGTGGGTTGAAGAGTCTTCTTCCCTTTCATCTTTGTTATGTATTTCTTGTCCTGAAGCAGTGTAACAGTGGAAGAATATGTGGAAGGTCTCCCGATGTTCTTCGCCTCCATCTCCTTTACAAGGCTGGCTTCGGTGTATCTCGAAGGGGGTTCTGTGAATTTCTGTTCCTTATTGACCTGGCCGTTTACGAGTATGTCCCCTTCCTTCAGTTCAGGAAGCGCTTTGTCCCTGTCCTCTTCCTTATTGGTTGCGTATACCTTCTGGAAGCCGTCGAAGGTGCGCTTCGAGCCGCCGGCTTTCAGCGTGTAGTCGCCGTTTTCGATCTCCACCTGAGTCACATCGAATTTGGCTGCTGCCATGCGGCTGGCCACGAACCTTTCCCAGATCAGCTTGTAAAGCTTGTATAGATCCTTATCCACGTCCTTGATCTCATCCGGAAGGATGAATACATTTGTGGGTCTTATTGCCTCATGGGCGTCCTGGGCGTTCTTGCTCACCGCCCCCGTCCTTCCAGAGGTGTATTCCTTGCCGTAGTTATCAGCTATGAAGGCATAGGCAGCTTTCTTCGCCTCCTCTGAGATCCTGACAGAGTCTGTTCTCATGTAAGTTATCAGACCCATGGTGCCCTTGCCGGGGACGTTCACTCCTTCGTAAAGCCTCTGGGCCACGGACATGGTCTTTTTGGTGGTGAATCCAAGTTTGATGGATGCATCCTGCTGAAGGGTGCTTGTGGTGTACGGGTTGAAGGGATTCACGGACTTGACGCTCTTCGCGACGGAAGAGACCTTGTAGGTCCCCGCATTAAGGTCTGTCTCCACCTGGCAGGCCTTCTCCTCATTGGGAACTTCCAGTTTATCTCCCTTGTAAAGTGCCACCTTGGCTTCAAACTCCGGATCCGTGCTGAAAAGGACCGTTATGTTCCAGTACTCCTCGGGTACAAACTTGTTTATCTGTCTCTCTCTGTCGCAGACGAGCTTTAGTACCGCAGACTGGACTCTTCCTCCGGAGCTGTTCTTTTTCACCTTTTTCCAAAGAATGGGACTGATCTCGTATCCCACCAGTCTGTCCACCATCCTTCTGGCCTGCTGGGAATCAACAAGTGCCTGATCGATGGGTCTTGGTGACTTCAAAGCCTCCTTTATGACGTCCTTTGTGATCTCATTGAAGGTGACTCTGACGGGTCCCTTAGGGTCCATACCCAGGATCTCGCAAAGATGATTGGAGATCGCCTCTCCTTCACGGTCAGGGTCCGTTGCCAGATATACTCTGTCAGCATCCTGGGCTTCCTTCTTCAGTTCCTTGATCAGTTCGCCTTTTCCCCTGATATTTATGAACTTAGGTTCAAAATCATTTTCTATATCTATCCCAAGGCCGCTCCTTGGAAGATCCTTTACGTGACCTACCGAGGCTTTGACTTTGTATGTTGGACCCAAGTACTTTCCTATTGTGTGCGCCTTGGCCGGCGATTCTACTATAACAAGCTTCTTAGCCATGTTTCCTCCTGTTATTCTCTTACAAGGACATATAATAGTAGTAAACTTAAATTTTGGCAAGAAAAAAATTTAAGATCTTCTTCCTTAACGTCAAAAAGAGGGACGGTTCCGGGACAGTGAAACTGTCCCGGAAACATCCCCTCGTGCGGACTATTTATTTACATTTTGATCAGACCCGGATACTTCTACAGGTACTTTCTCAGGAATTCCATGGTGTTCCCGTAGGCTATGGCCCTGATCTCATCTTCGCTGAACCCCTTATTTCTAAGGCCTTCTATGAAGTTCTGGGCCTGCCAGGGTCCGAACAGATCCTTTTGGGTATCTTCCGGATAATAGTATCCTCCGAAATCGAAGCCGCAGGCAATGTGTTCAACTCCGATCAGATCAGCCATGTATGCCGCATGCTCCGCCAGATGCTCCGCGTCCTGCAGGTCCGGATCTTCACTAATGAATTCTTCACAGGAGTTCATACCGATCAGTCCGCCCTTCTCCGCCATGGCCTGCATCTGCTGATCTGTAAGGTTTCGAGTCACAAAACACTTCCTCTTGCAATTTGAGTGTGATGCGATGACGGGAAGCACCGAGGTGTCCAGGATATCCCAGAAGGTCTTCTCGTTGGCGTGGGAGACGTCCACGACCATGTGAAGACGGTTCATCTCCTTTATGACGGCTCTTCCCATGTCCGTAAGCCCTCTTGCAGGGTCACCGTCATTTCCTGTTGCCAAAGCGTTTTCATCGTTCCAGCAGAGGGATCCGATCCTGTTTCCCTGTTCATACATCCACCTTACGGACTCCTCAGGGTCCTTCCTGATGCCGCACATGCCTTCTATTGTCATTATGACCGTTGTGCATGGGTCCTTTTCGTCCAGATCTTCCGGGCCGAATATCTGTTTCAGCCCGGACTGTATGATGTCATTCTTCACGAGAAGAACAGTATCCTTCATCATTTCCCAGTTCTCTCCGTCTCCGAAGTAACTCGCGGCTGCGGTCCAGCCGATGCCGCCCTTCTGCCAGATCGGGAGCCAGTGGTTTCTTAAAACAGCTCCGTCATACTCACTCTGATGCCTCCGGATCGCCAGAGCAAGGTCTGCGTGCAGATCAAACATGTTAATCATCATATACACCTCCTGAAATGGTTGCCTCAGGATTATATCACCATTTATGCCTTTTTCACAAGTCCGCCTGCGCCACAGTCAGAATTTTACCGCCATCACCTTGCCCATTCTGTAGTCTACAAAGCCCTTCATCTCAAGAGCAGATACCAGCGTGTTCACCGTGACGAAATCCCTGCCGGTCCTGAAGCAGAGCATGTCGATAGACATTTCTCCGTTCTCCCTGACAAGACTGAATATCGTTCTCTCATCCTTTCCAAGTTCTTTCAGATCATCTTCATCCAGTCTGGGCTCCACTCCCAGTCCGGTGAATATGTCTCCTATTACGGAAACTATCTGTGCTCCTTCAGATATTAGCCTGTTGGTACCCAGGCTGAACAGGCTTGTTATATTCCCAGGCACCGCAAACACCTGTCTGTTCTGTTCCATGGCAAGTTCTGCAGTTATGAGGGATCCGCTGTCCGCTCTTGCCTCTACCACTATGACCGCCTCTGAAAGGCCCGATATTATCCTGTTTCTCAGCGGGAAGGTATATCTTTTGGGCCCGGTTCCGGGCTCCTGCTCCGATATGAGCAGGCCTTCTGTTGCGATCCTGTCATAAAGAGCCTCATGCTGTCTGGGATAACATACGTCTATGCCTGTTCCCAGGACCGCTATTGTATTTCCTCCTGCTTTCAAAGCTCCCCTGTGGGCAAAATTATCGATGCCGAGAGCCATCCCGCTTATGACGGAGAACCCGTTCAGCACAGCCTCGGACGCTATCTTCATTGCAACGATCTTGCCGTACTCGCTGCATTTTCTGGAACCCACGATGGCTATGGCTCGATTCTCAAGTAGTTCCGCTCTTCCTTTGAGATACAGTTTTCCGGGAGGATCCTTAATTTCAAGGAGCTTCTCCGGATAAAGGCTGTCATCTTTCGTGATGATCTTCATATGGTCTCTTGCCTTACAGCTGTCCTCATTTCCGCTCTCACCACCGGAGAGATGACGCCCTTCCCGTCCACATGAAACAGTTTATCAGTAAGTATCTCTCTCGGATCCACATATTTGTCATTAGCGTCGTTTAGCATGAACTGCATCACATCTTCCGGAACGCCCAGAGAATCAGGGAGCAGTATGGTCTCATGGACTGAACTGGGTATTACCGTAAATCCTCCCATAAGATATGCTGCCTTCTTCAGTACGCCTGGATAAAACATTACTCCCGCGCCGAACCTTCTGCTGGTATTTGAGAGAACGCATGCTCTCCTCTCAGGGAAATCCTGTCTGTCCCGTTCAAGCAGATTGACCGCCCTTCCTTCAATATCGTCCTCCAGCTCAGTCAGTATGGGAGGATCGTTTTTTGTGCAGTTATTCACAGCCACTTCAAAAAGCTTTTCCTCAGTGAAGCCGCTTTCCTCAAGAAGTTCCCTGGTTACCACAGTTCTCCACTGACCGGAATGATCCAGACTGATGTCCGCGATCATCACCATGCTCCCGCACATGTTCACATGTGGCAGTCTTTCCAGATATTCACCGTTCCTGTCCTCGTCCAGTATCCTGAATCCTATCTGACCCGACATCCTCTCAAGACTCACGTCACATCCCATGGCCTGAAGCCTGGGGTTTTCAGCCTCTATATATGCCTTGACCAGTTCTCTTGCAGCAATGTTCAGAGGTGCGTCCTCCCCCATGGCGTCGTACAGTTCCTCCAGATAGAAGGTCGGACACATCATATCCCCCTCTCTTCTGAACATCAGGCCGTGGAGAGCCGTATCGTTATGTTTTGTTACCAGAGTCTTTTCAACCTTCACCTCTGTCAGTCCCTTCTCCTTGAGGAGTACTTCTACCTGTCCGGGCAGTTCTTCGATATAATCATTTAAAGTCATGGGCCTTCTCCTATTCTCCGTATTTTCCGTATGCATTTAAAAATTCAGTGTATGCCGCCGCAGTATTGAGGCCGGCAATGTCGATGTCCTTCCTGCCCTGCACGTCGCAGGCTGTCCGGGCGATCTTAAGAAGCTTGTAGTACCTTCTGGGGCTTAAGCTGTATCTCCTGTAGATCTTCTCCAGAAAAGATTTCTCCTCTCGTCCCAAAGGGCAAAACTCTCTGACCTGTTTCTCGGTCATCATTGAGTTTTTTCTGATATCTGTACCTCTGAAACGCCTCTCCTGCATGTCCATGGCCTTCATCACCTTTTCCTTCATGATCTTGCTGTCATCAGATGTGACGCCCTCCAGGCTTTCAAAATTCACCCTCTGGATCGTTACAGACATGTCGATACGGTCCGCCAGGGGTCCGGACAGCCTGGATCTGTAGAGATCCAGTTCGTAGGGCGTACACCTGCAAGCCTTCTCAGGGTCACCGAAGTAACCGCACTTGCATGGATTAGATGCCGCAATGAATATGACATCCGCAGGATATGTGTAGTTCATGCCCCTCCTGATCATAACTATCTTTTTCTCCTCAAGGGGCTTTCTGAGAGCTTCTATCTTCCTCCTGTCGAATTCCAGAAACTCGTCCATAAAAAAAACGCCGTTGTGGGCCAGCGATATCTCTCCGGGAAGGGGTTCACTTCCCCCTCCCAGTATGTTCACTCCGGTCATCCCCGGGGTTGCCCTTATGAACGGTCTCTGAGTCACGAGGGGAACCCTCCCCCTGAGACCTCCTTTTATAGAATAGACCATGGATGTCTCCAGCTGTTCCTCAGGGCTCATGTGCGGCAGAATCGTGGGTATCCTCTCCGCCAGCATGGTCTTTCCGGACCCCGGCGGCCCTATCATGAGAAGGCCGTGGCCTCCGGATACCGCTGTGACTATGGCATCCTTTGCAGCCCATAGTCCCTTCACGTCAGAATAATCCAGACTGCTTTCCGAGCCGCGTAGCTCTCCCGAAATAACATACGGCGGAGCTCCGTTGGAATTCACCCAGTTCACCGCCTGTTTAAGCATTCGGACCGCTATCACATTCTTATCAGTACCCCTCAGGCAAAGAGCTGCTTCCCTGGCATTGCCCTCCGGCACGTATACCTCACGTATCTCCTCGCCCAGACCCCGGAGCATTGGAAGCATCCCTCTTACCGGTATCAGCCTGCCCTCCAGAGACAGTTCACCGATAAAAGCCTTGCCGTTGAGTTTTCCCTGTCTCACAGCTCCCGTCACCGCCAGGATCCCCATGGCAATTGGAAAGTCAAAATGGCTCCCCTTCTTTCTGATCCAGGCAGGATAGAGATTTACGGTCACCCGCCCCCTTGGATACTCGTAACCTCCGTTTATCACCGCGGCTCTCACCCTGTCTCCCGCCTCCTTTACGGCGGCATCCCCCAGACCCACCACATGGAAGGCCGGAAGCCCTCTCGCTGAGTCCACCTCGCAGGTCACATCTATGGCATCCATCCCCGCAAAAGATGCAGTCTTCACGATCTCAAGCATCTCATCCACCCCTTAAAAGCAGGCTTCCAGGTGCCCTACGCTGATCTCCATAACGTGGAATTCACAGTATTCGAAAGGGATCCCGGTATTCATCAGATATATTTGAGCAGATCTTTTGATCTTCTGCTGCTTTCTCTCGTCCACGGCATCCCTGCCGTTTCCCAGACGGTCCGACAGCCTTGTCTTCACTTCGCAAAAAATGAGGGTGCCGTCCTTCTTTGCGATTATATCTATCTCTCCTGCCTGTGTGGTATAATTCCTCGCCAGTATGGAATAACCCTTTTCCTCCAGTACGGAGGCGGCAAGATCTTCTCCTTTGTCTCCAAGTGTCCTGTTTGTCATGTTTCTTCTCCGGTTCATTGCATAACAAAAGACCCGATGAGATCACCGGGTCTTCCGATATTGATTTCTTGCTGATCACTCTTCAGTCTTCTCTTCTGCGGATTCCTCAGCCTCAGCTGCAGGTTCTTCTGCTGCAGGTTCTTCCGCTGCGGGTCCTTCAGCCTCAGGAGCTTCTTCCTCAGCAGGCTCTTCCTCTTCAGGTTCTTCCTCGGGTTCCAGGGTCTGCTTGATGGAAAGGCTGATCCTCTTCCTCTCAGGATCGATGTCAAGGATCTTGGCCTTCACGGTCTCGCCCAGCTTAAGCTCTTCTGAGATATCCTTAACTCTCTTGTGAGCTACCTCAGAGATGTGGACAAGTCCGTCAAGTCCGGGCTCGAGTTCAACGAATGCGCCGTATTCCTTGATCTGGACAACTTTTCCTTCTACTTCCTGACCGACCTGATACTTGTCATAGATGACCGTCCAGGGCTCAGGTGTGCACTGCTTGAGGCCAAGAGAGATCTTGCCCTTCTCACGGTTCATGCCAAGGATCTTGACTCTGATGGTATCGCCGATAGCCAGCACTTCCTGCGGGTGTTTAAGCTTGCCCCAGGATATCTCGGAAATGTGGAGAAGTCCGTCGATGCCGCCCAGATCTACGAATGCGCCGTAGTCTGTGAATCTCATGACCTTACCTTCGACGATGTCACCCTCTGAAAGTGTGTTCCAGATGGCATCCAGTCTCTGCTGCTTCTCTTCCTGCGCGATGACCTTATGGGAGAACACAGCTCTGTTTCTTCTCTGGTCGATCCTGGTGACCTTAACATCGAACTCCTGTCCGATGAACTCTTCAGCATCTTCCACATACTTGTCGGAAAGCTGGGAAAGAGGAATGAATCCGCTGACTTCCTTGTAGGTAGCGATGACTCCACCGTTGACCTTGCGGACTACCTTTACGTTAAGAACAGTCTTGTTCTCGAAAGCTTCAACGATCTCGTTCCAGTTGGCATTCTGTTCAAGTCTCTTCTTGGAAAGAGTAATAACGCCCTCGCCGTCATCAGTCTTGATAACCTTGGCCTGTATCTCGTCACCGACCTTGAATAAGTCTGTTAACTTCTGGTCTCCTTCCAATGTTACTTCTTCTTTTGGGATCAAGCCGTCTTTCTTGTATCCCATGTCAACGATGATGCCCTTTTCAGTAACCTGGTGAACAGTTCCGTTAACAACTTCATGGAGTCTGGGAAGACGCATCTGAGCGTTCAAATCGTAATGTTCCTCCTCCAGGAGTTCCTCCATTGACTTTTCAATTTCGTTATTCATGGTCGAAATAACCTCCCTAATTAATCTCTGCGGAGTAGACGCACCCGCAGTTACGCCTATTTTATTACACTTTTTGATTTCTTGCAATGGTAAATCTTCGATTTTTTCTATCAGAAAAACATTTTTTGAACTTTTTTTTGCAATGCTGAATAACTTTTGGGTGTTGGAGCTGGATTTGTCTCCGACCACAAGAACCATACCGCATTTTTTGGCAAGTTCCGAAGTGCTTTCCTGACGGACAGTGGTTGCATTGCAGATAGTGTTTTCGACCCTGAATTTTTTCCCTTTTTCCGTGAATGCTCTGCAGACTTCATCCAGAACACTCTTTATGATGGTGGTCTGGCAGACCACAAAAAGATCGTCCTCTTCCACCTGAAGAGCTTCTTCATAAGAATCCACGATAACGGACTTCCTGCACCAGCCGCCGGTCCCCTTTACCTCAGCATGGTCTCTGTCGCCTACGATAACCACATTCATGCCTTCGTTCTCAGCCTCGCGGACCAGCTTGTGTATCCTTTCCACAAAGGGACAGGTGGCGTCTATCAGTTCTATTCCCCGCTCTTTCGCGTCCAGATAGAACTGTTCGCCTTCTCCATGTGACCTGACGATAACGGTGTCCCCCGCCTTGGCCTCCTCAAGGGAGTGGATGATCCGGCCTCCTCGTCTCACGATGTCATCCGTGACGGACTTGTTGTGTATGAGAGAGCCGCAGATCAAAGCCTCCCCCTTCTCGTCAAGAAGGGCCTCCGTTTTGTCGATGGCCCGCTTCACGCCGAAGCAGAACCCCGCGTTTTTTGCCACATAAATATCTTTCATGCTATGGATTATATTCCATGGATGCAGCATTTTCAAGGGCCCGCTTCTCTTTTCATATCTTCGATCAGGGCAAGAAGTCCTCTCCTGCTGTAATTGTGTTCAAGATACTCTCTTTTTAGTATTTCCAGATATTCCGCGCCTCTGAGATCCGTTATCTTTTTAAGTCTGTCAATGAGATATGCCACGCTTTCCTTCTCCCCGTTCTCGCAGTTTCCATGTATCACACATATCCGGACCTTGCCGGTAACGTCGTCTGTGAATATCACCTTTTCGCTTAAGATGATATCCTCCGGAAAAATCAAAATGTCTTTAAGGCTGTCAAGTGCATCCATTATCCGTCCGATGAGGTCCAGCACCTCCGCTGCGCCTTTTTTCACAAGGCTGACGTCGCTCAGCCCCGACAGATCATACACCCCCATGACCCCTTCAGACGTGCTTATAAGGGAGAGCGGGACCAGGGCATCCGAGATGCCGGACACCATGGCCCCGGTAAGATCACTGTCAAACATGCTCATATCAGCTATTCTTCTGTTGTCCATCACCCCCCTCCGCACACAAGGCAGGGAGTATATCCCTTCAGTTCAGCGTCTCTTTTCTGCATTACAAGTTTTACCTCCTCTCCGGCGTACTCCTGTACCGCGTATCTGCATGTCTCCAGGTGGAATCTGAGGCCGTATTTGGGAAACACCACCACCTCGCAGGACCTTTCAGTGCCCATGAATTCCTCTATGGGAAGCGGCCCCGTGTCTTCGGTCTTTCCCGTCCTTGCTCTGGACAGGATCTTCAGCCTGAATACTGTTTTTCCGTTTATCCCCACCGGGTCCGACACATTCATCCTGGTCTCCGTATCGATCAGGATCAGGTCATCGATCCCCTTTTGGGAAAACATGAACCTGAGATCCCTAAGGTCGTAGGCCTCATCCCGGACCCTGGTGAGAATAAGGGGGGCAGTTTCATCCAGCCGAAGCGACTTCTCGCTCTGAACGAATACGATCTTTTCGCACCTTGAGATCATGGTGATCACAAGAGCGATGGAAACGAAACAGATGATGAATACGGGGAGCGCCATGGATGCCTCCACGATATAGCTCCCCTTTCTATTTTTCATTTTCGAAGGTATCTTTGAATCCATATTCTGTCCCGTTCACCGTCATCTTGTACTCAAATCCCGTATAATAGTCCGAAAGCAGAAATCCGCCGCAATAGCTGTACTTCATATTGATCTGTATGAGATCCATCATCCTGAGGAGCCTGGTCCGTTCCGGCATGGCAATGAGCAGCGTGGTGAGATAGTCCTTATAGTCCTGTCCTTCGACGCGTTCAGGCTGCACATAACTCTTCTCCGGCTGATCAGTGTCTAACTCCTGATCAGCGGTACCGCTTTCTTCGGCATTCAAGGCATTCTCTATGCTCAGAGCCCAGTTGGCGTCCGTCTTTACCACCGGCACCTTCTCTCCGTCATAAAGGAGCGCAAGGTCGTTTCTCGCCTCAAGGAGCGCCCATGTCTCCAGAATGATAGCCTGGGTGATCAGAGCCTCAGGCCCCGGAGTAATGATCTCCGCAGCTTCAAGCGCCAGCTGCCTTTTCTCGGCGCAGGAATACAGATATACAAGATTCAGCCCGTTCCTCTCCAATAACAATTCTCTGTAAACGGCTCTTCCTGCCTTATCGTCATCCGGCTTTCCCGAGATTATGTACTCCACCTCATTGCAAAAAAATGTTTTCCCAAGATCTCTATCGTCCACATGATCTTTAAAGACAAGGAAGATATA
This sequence comes from uncultured Peptostreptococcaceae bacterium, assembly GCA_905235115.1. GTDB lineage: Bacteria > Bacillota > Clostridia > Peptostreptococcales > Anaerovoracaceae > RUG754. Next base: position 39,458 of record CAJOKT010000002.1, on the reverse strand, counting down.
GGGTATCTCAAGAACGCTGTTGATGCCATCCGCTCCGGTCAAGCTCCCCTTGTACGAATGAGATGGCAGCGCATCCAGTATCCAGCCTGCAGAAATGTACCTGTTGACGGACAGTTCCTCTGTCTCCTCTTCCTCTTTGGAACCATCCGCCCTGGGTCTCCACAGTCTACGGACACTTTCCGCAGCCTGCCTTCTGAAGTTTTCAAGGTCGGAAAGTTCATACCCATCCAGACTGCACTCCAACGAAGAGACATCTATGTAATCCTTACCATCAAAGGAATACCCGCTGTACAGGCTGAGTTTATCCTTGACCAGAACTTCATTTGCAAAAAACCCGTACAGGCCGTATCTGTCTCTAAGTTCATTGTCGTACTCTGCGGTTATGCTTGCCGCCCACACATTCCCCAGACTCTTTACCGATGAATCCACTGCCACCCTGTGCGAGGCGCTGATGACTGCCCCGGACATGATCAGCATCCCCGAAAGAAACATGGCAAGATATACCACGTAGGAACCTTTTTTGTTAAACTTCAAAACTCTCATATGTTTCCGATCTGTACGCATCGTGTTCCGCCACCTGATCGGCAAGTTCCGAATAAAAACTCATCATCAGCCCTATCAGACTTACCATGATCAGTATTGTCAGGGGTACGGTCAGCGCCGCCTCCGCCATCTTCATCAGAATCTGGCACTGTCAAGAGACGAAAACGTATCGTTAACGAAATCCGTTATCTGTGTCTTGAAGATCAGTCCCAGGGCAACCGCAATGGCCACAAGTATGGCTACCTGGACCATCTCCATTCCCCTCTTGCTGAATAATCCTTTCATTGCAAAATACCTCCTTTTCTATGTTATCTGCATCACTGCAGGGGCTGATGTCATAATTATCAGTGAGATCAGCATGATCGCCAGAGGAAAGCTCATCCTGGTCTCCGCCACCCTCATCCTCTCCAGGCAGAGTCTTTTTCTCTCCTGCCAAAGCCCTTCGGACAGTTCCGAAAGCCTTTCCCATATTTCAGTTCCGAGGTTCCTGTTCTCATACAAAAAATTTCCCGCCTTCTTCAGTTCCTTCACGTCTGTCCGGCAGGAAAACTCATAAAACAAGGCGATCACATCCTCGCCTGTCCTTTCTGAAGCCCGGGCCATCTCCAGGACCTTTCCTCTGAAAAAACCTCTTTCCGGCCCGGGCACATTCTCATACTCCAGCGCCACCTTCATGAACGCATCTCTTAAGATAAGGCCGGAATCCATGAGAAGCAGCACCTGGTTGAGAAATCCCGGAAGCTCCATTATCACGTCCTGTTTCTCCCTATCGGCCCTTTGCTTCTCCTGCTTTTTTCTCACGGATTCAAAAGTCAACTCTGTTTATCCTTTCCGTCATCACTATAGCAAGAGCCGAAAGCCCCAGAGACATAAGCGCGGCTATTGCTCCCGATGGAGAGGAATATACGGGCTCCATGTATTCCGGTGAGAATACCCTCATGGCAAGGACAAGTACGACAGGCGCTGTCCCTACGATCCTTCCCTCGCTCAATTTGGCTGCCATCATGGACCGGAGTTCCCTGTCCATCTCTATCCTGTCCCCGATGACTTCCGTTGCTCTTGCGATGGCTCTTCCCATGTCTCCTCCCGTGGTCTTGCAGCTTTCGTATACATTGGCGAAATCCCTTATGTCCCGGAGTCCCGACCTTTCTCCGAAATCCTTAAGCACCTTGACGTCAGTCTCGTTTGCTTCCTCCATCTCTCTTATCATCCTCTTCGTCTCCGTCACTATGGGATCAGACCCCGTGTAGGTATTCCCCCAGAAATCCAGGGACTCTGTCAGGGCCTGCTTCATGTTCCTCCCAACGGAAAATGATGCTGAAAGAGAGTACAAAAGATCCCTGAACTGTATCAGAAGTTCTCTTTTTGCCTTCTCCTCCTCAGATCTTCTGAAGCAGGGGTAAAGCATGAGAAGTACAGCAGTCAGCGCACCTCCCGCAAGCCAGCTGTCAAAATATATCTTCCCCAGGATGATCCCCAGAGCCGGTGCCCCGGCAAAGAATCTCCACATGTTCTGCACTCCTTTCCTCAGCCTTTTTCAGGTTTTTAATGCCGCCCTCGCCTGTGAGATCGTTTAAGATGAATCTGCCGTTTTCGTACCCCAGCACTTCCTTCATCTCAGCTATGTGTCTGTTCCTTCTGCTGTCCCGCTCGAGGTGGACCATGACGTCGATTCCCTCTGCGATCTGTGCCCTTATAGCCTCGACGTTCAAAGGCACAGCCATGAGATACATGGATTCCAGCCTCTTAAGCATCCCCTCCACAGAGTTTCCGTGCCCCGTGGACATGGATCCGGAGTGTCCGGTATTCATGGCCTGGAGCATGTCCGCCACCTCTCCGCCTCTCACCTCACCAACGATTATGCGGTCAGGTCTCATCCTTAAGCTGGTCTTTATCAGGTCCGCCATGGTCACCATGCCCTTTCCTCTGGAGTTGGCGTTCCTGCACTCCATGTGTACTATGTTTTCGATATGACTCAGTTTGAGTTCCATGGAGTCTTCGATCACTATTACCCTCTCCTCCCCGGGCACATAGTCCGAGAGAGCGTTCAGAAGCGTGGTCTTCCCGGATGATGTGCCCCCTGAGATGAACAGGTTGTAGCCCGATTCCACCAGGGCTCTCAAAAAATCCGCCTGCCTCCTGTCCAGGGTCCCGTTCCCAACCAGATCATTCATGGTGATATATTTTCCGGAAAACTTCCGTATGGTAAGGATGGGCCCGTTAAGGGCCACGTTCTTATACACTCCGTTTACTCTGGATCCGTCCTCCAGCCTGGCATCCACGATGGGATTCAGTTCGTTTATCTCCCTGTGGACGCTTCCCGCAATGTTTCTTATGACCTCCTCCAGATCCTCCGTGGTGTCGAAGCTTAAGCCGTATCTTTGGATCTTTCCGTTCTTTTCATAAAAGATCCGGTCCTTGCCGTTAACCATGATCTCAGTTACGTCAACGTCCTCCTGAAGGGGATCCAGTATACCCAGCTTTCCCCGTGTCATCAGGTACGTACGCCTGATCAGACTGTCCAGTTCATCCCATTCCAGTTCCCGGGACCCACTGTGGCTGAACACGGTCCTGACTATGACGGACATAGGGTCCCCGGATCCCTCCAGCATGGCCTGTCTCGCATTTTCAAGCACCGTTTTTCTCAGTTCTTCCGTAGCCGTATCCATCCGTCACCTCTTTCATAAGCTTCCCTAAAGCCATTGCGAAGTCTCCTGACATATCTATCCTTACCTGCCCTCCGTTCTCCGTGAAAGACGCCTCATCATCAGGAATACCGGTCCCTCTGTTGAACACTCTCAGATCCGCCTTCTCGTACGGCGCAGGTCTCCTTCTGTCTCTCTCATTCACCACTTCTATCACCGCATCCGCCTTAAGTGGCACGTGCTTTCCGGAGATCACAGCGTATTCGTGCCTGGGATCATCCAGTATCCTGAGAAGAGTCTCTCTGTCCGGGTCCCTCAGGGTGATCACATCAGGTCCGTATCTGTCCCCGGCAAAATATTCATCTGTCCTGACCTCCGCTCCGGACTTGAGAAGGTACATGAGCTCTGCGGAACTTCCCCTGCTCCCTCTGACCTGTTCCAGATATTCCAGAGGGCCGAATGAATCCAGATCCATGTAGATGACCTTTGCGTTCAGTTTTCCCGAAAGTATTCTTGAAAACGTGAACGAAACGGCTGTAAGACCGCTTCCTCCTGTCTGAGATGTAAAAATAAAAAGGCCTCTGGGGCCCTTATTTGACCTCTGCAGCCTTTTTCCTGTCCTTCTGAAGTACTCGCCTTCCATCCTGTCCAAAGCCTCTGATACCGGAAATATTTCCTTCAGATCTTCATCCTCTATGATGAGATCAAATTCTCCTTCGCTATGACCTATGACAGCCTCTGTGCCCGGAGCAAGTTCTGCTATCCGTTTGGCCAGTCTGAGGCCCAGAGCCTCATTTGAAAGCCTGATGCCTATCTTCATATCTTCAAAACAAAACGCGGACCCTAAGCCCGCGTTTCTCTCCTTTGCTCTTTTACCTGATACCATAATATCACGTATAAACATCCTTTTCAGCCCATTTTCAAAAATAGATTGCATTTTTTCAGAAACACTTCAGAGAAGCCTCAGGTTCTCCGCCACCCGGAATATCAGCATCTGCTGGTACTTTTTCCAGGTGTTGATGCAGTGTTTCATATCGTAGGGAACGTCGTATACCAGCTTTCCCTCGATGCCCTCCCTGTACTCGAAGGGAATAAAGTTAAAAGCCTCCTCTATGGCTCTTATCCTGGCTTCGGTGGACGCGATCTCCACTGCCTTGTCAGCCATCCTGTCTGACACGTATCCGCTCTTGCCCGCTATCTCAGACAGGTCCCGCCCGCTGAGACCATAGGCCTCTCCTCTCAGGTATTCCAGTTTCTTTCTCAACCTGTCCAGGTCCTTTACGGCATACAAAGCCTGACGGTACACCGTCTGGGGGAGCACAAAGCTCCTGTCCCTCATCTGCTGAAAATCGTTCATAATCTCTCCCTTTCTCCGATCATCAGATTTCCGTAAAACATTGTCATTATTCAGTTCAGCATATTTTAGTCTCTTGCTCCGGCAACTGCTATTTCCAGTTTGGCAACTACGCCCTGGACATCAGCATTTTTTCAAAACATTGTTTCCCGACAACAAAAAACTGCAGGCTGAATTCCTGCAGTTTCAAGTCTCAATGTTTTGCTCTAGTCCCGGAGAAGGGCGTGGATCCTCTCGTTGAGCATCTCAAGGGCAACCTTGTTGAATCCCCCCTCGGGCACGATTATGTCAGCGTACCTCTTGGAAGGCTCCACGAATTCGTCATGCATGGGCTTTACGGTGGTCAGATACTGCTCAACTATGTTGTCCAGAGTCCTTCCTCTCTCGTTCACATCCCTTAATATCCTTCTGATGATCCTCACGTCTGCGTCGGTGTCGATGAAGACCTTGATGTCGCAAAGGTCCCTGAGCTCCTTGTTCTCGAAGATAAGGATCCCCTCCACCACGATGACCCTGGCGGGCTCCACCCTTACGGTCTCGTCGATCCTGTTGTGGATGGTGAAATCGTACACCGGTCTGTCGACAGCATTTCCCTTTGCGAGCTCCCTGATATGTCCGATCATGATGTCTGTATCGAATGCGTCGGGGTGGTCGTAGTTGATCTTTTTGCGCTCCTCGAAGGGTATGTCATTATGCTGCTTGTAATAGAAATCGTGGCTCAGGATGCAGATCTGTTCGTTGAACTCGTCCTTGATCTTCCTGATCATGGTGCTCTTGCCGCAGCCTGTGCCCCCGGCAATGCCTATGATGATAGCGTCCTTCATAACTGTCTCCCTTCAGCGTTTCGTTACGACAGATCCAAGATTCATTGAAGCTTTCTCCAGTTCAAGGACGATGTTGTTGATCTCCTTCAGCTTCTCCGGTGTCACGTTCTCCGCGATGACCGCCTGATCCGTCTGTGCCAGGATGTTCTGGACTCCGCTCTCTATGTTCTTGAGCCTTGCCCTGATGGCTTCCAGACCTTCCTTATCTACGATGGCATCCCTGATCACTTCGTCGGCGGATATCATCTCGCCGGTCTCAAGCTCGAACTCGCAGTTGGAGAATATGGGAGTGGTGGAAAGCCCCAGGTCCTCCTGGACCTTCTTGGCGAAGTCTATCTTGGACTGTTCCTCTCCGTGAACCAGGAATATCTTCCTGGGGATCTTCTGGAAACCGCTGAGCCAGTCAAGAAGTCCCGCCTGGTCAGCATGACCGGAGAATCCTTCCAGATTGTAGATCTCCGCTCTCACCAGCACCGTCTCGCCGAAGAGCTTGACTTCCTTTGCTCCGTCAAGAATGGCTCTTCCGAGAGTCCCTTCGGCCTGATAACCCACGAAAACTATGCTGTTTCTTGGATCCCACAGATTGTGCTTCAGATGGTGCCTGATACGGCCGGCATCACACATACCCGATGCGCTTATGATGATCTTTGGAGTCTTATCCGTGTTCAGAGCCTGGGATTCCTCGGTGCTTCTGGTGAACTTCAGGTTCTTGAAGTCCAGAGGATTGTCCCCGGAAAGAATGTATTCCTTGGTCTCATCATCGAACACCTGGGCGTTTCTCCTGAACACCTCCGTAGCAGTGGTGGCCATAGGGCTGTCGATGTAGACGTTGATCTTATCCAGGACCTCAGTATACTCGGGATGATGCTCGTAGAACATGTTGAACTCATAGATCAGCTCCTGGGTACGGCCTACCGCAAAGGCGGGGATTATAACGCTTCCGCCCCGCTTCACCGTATCCAGAGTTATCTCGATGAGTCTGTCTATTGACGTTGCATTTTCCGGATGAAGTCTGTTGCCGTAGGTAGACTCCATGATGAGGTAGTCCGCCTTCTTGATCTTCTTGGGGTCCCTCAGGATGGGTCTGTCCTTCACACCAAGGTCTCCGGAGAAAACGATCTTGGAAGTGTTGTCCCCTTCCGTCACCCAGATCTCGGTGATGGCAGATCCCAGAATATGTCCCGCATCGTTGAAAACGATCTCCATCTCATCGTTTATCTCCACCAGCTGATCGTAAAGTATGGGCTTCACCAGCTTCAAAGCCTCTTCAGCATCCTTTGTAGTGTAAAGGGGCTCCACAGCGGGCTTAGCAGTACGGGCATTCTTCTTGGTCTGCCACTCCGCGTCCTTTTCGTGAATGTAGGCTGAGTCCAGAAGCATTACGCTCAGAAGATCAGCTGTAGCGTCCGTGCAGTAGATGCTCCCCTTGAATCCTCTCTTCACCAGAAGCGGCAGCCTGCCGCAATGATCGATGTGAGCGTGGCTCAGGATCACGCATTCCACTGCTTTCGGATCAAAGGGGAATTCTTCATAGTTCAGCGCATCCATCTCCTTGTTTCCCTGGAATTGGCCGCAGTCCAGGAGCACCATATGTCTATCCGTTGATATAAGATGGCACGACCCTGTAACTCCTATGGTTGCTCCGCAAAACTTGATCTTCATTAAACAACCTCCGCAAAAAACTTATCTGTAGTTCCACAGTGCGCTCTGCCCGGTGGATACTGCTACCGCACCTGCGTCAAGCGCACGGTCCACCTCGCCGGTCTTCGCGACGAGGCCGCCGGCGATGACCGGCGTATCCACCGCCTGGGTGAACCTGGTAATGGTCTTTTCTATGACGCCCGGCATGATCTCGACGAAATCGGGCTTGCCGATCTTGATGGAATCGATGGCGGTATCAACTGAGTGTGTATCCACGATGAAGAACCTCTGTACCGTCAGAAGTCCTGCATCCTTGCCGTAACGGATCATGCCGGTCCTGGTGGAGAGCATGCCGTCCGCGCCAAGCTTCTTTATGTACTCCAGACCGGCCTTGTCCTTGCCGATGCCTTCCATAAAGTCCGTGTGGATGAATACGGTCTTATAGTATTCATGAGCCTGGCTTATCTGTTCCTTCACGTTGGAGATGGAAGTGTTCTGGAGGAAAATGACCTCCGCATCCGATCTCAGTGCTTCTCTGAATTCATCATCTGTTCTGACTGACGCTACTACTTTTTTTAAATCAAAAATCATCTTGCCTGCAACCTCCTAAAAAAAGTAATCTTTAGTTAGAAATCTCTACATGTCGTCTCCGTGAAAGTCAGTACCGGAAGAGATGTGCAGGTGATACTTGCCTGCATACTGAATGAATCTGAACTTCTCTTCTTCCGTGTGTTCAGGATAAATGCACTCCAGGCCCTTCAGGCCTGCTTTTATAAGAGTGGTGAGTATCCTCTCAAATTCCTCGAAAAACTCCTCGCTTCCTCTTTTTCCCTTAATTTCTCTGATCTTCGCCGGGTGAGCCAGGAAGGCTGTGCCTCCTGCTCCTCTAATCAGTCTGATCGCATCCTCAGAGGGAAGTCTTTCTTTTTTGATAGATGCGATCTCAGGGCGCTCGAATACTTTTTCAGTGAAAGCCTCCTTGGGCTCACTCAAAAAGCCTTTCCTTACCAGCTCCCTTGCGATGTCCGGTTTTCCAACATAGCCGCCTTTGGATGTCTTTTCCAGCTCGTCGAGATCCAGCCCGAATCCCAGCCGGTCAAGGGCGGCCACCAATCTCTCATTCCTCTCGTGCCTGAGGGCCCTGAGCCCTGAGCAGACAGAATTAAGTTCCTCATTATCCGGATCGAAACCGTATCCCAGAATATGAAGCTCATATTCCTTTCCCTCCAGTTTCAGTTCCGTGCCGAACTCGATCCCGGTCACACCTTTTATGCCCAGTTTCTGACAGCTCTCAAGGAATTCCTTCACACCATCGACCCCGTCATGGTCCGTAAGGGCTATGATGTCATACTCCTCGTCGCAGAACTTTTTGGCGAGAGCCTCAGGGCTGTATGCCCCGTCGGAATAATATGAATGCATGTGGTAATTGCACTTGAATGTATCCATGTTATTTCAGCTCCGCGACGCCCACAAAGGGAAGATTACGGTATTTCTGCTCGTAATCCAGGCCGTAGCCTATTACGAACATATCGTCGATGACGAACCCATTATACTTGGGATCGATGTCCACCTTGCGTCTGGAAGGTTTGCTGAGCATGGAACAGATCTCCACCGACCTGGCTCCTCTGGCCTTGAAGTATGCAAGAAGCTTGGAAAGCGTCGTGCCCGTGTCCACGATGTCTTCGATGATCAGGACGTTCTTTCCGGTAACGTCACCTTCGATGTCCTTCTTCACCGTCACCACTCCTGTTGAATCTGTTCCCTGATAGCTGGAAGCAACGATGAAATCGATCTCGGTATCCAGTGTGATGAATTTCATGAGATCAGCCATCCACATAAGGGCTCCCCTCAGCGTCCCCACCAGATAAAGAGATTCTCCCTTGTAATCCTCGTTGATCTTCTCAGCTAGATCTTTTGCTCTGTTTCTGATCTCTTCTTCAGAGAAAAGAACTCTTCCGACTGTTACGTCCATTGCCCGCTCTCCTCATCTTCATTAATATCTTCATTTACGTCGAAGTTTACGTCTTCGACAAGATCCTTTCTGCGGTATTTACCGGAAAGGTCACCTTCCTTGTCATAATCGTCGTACTGATCCAGGATGTCTCCCAGATGAGCGACTATGTAGACCCAAAGCACAAGATCATCCACGAATCCCACGGGGAACAATACCGGAGGTATCAGATCCACCGGGAGGAGTAGATAGATGATTCCGAAGATCACAAGGGCTTTTTTGGTCCAGCGGACCTTCCCGTCCCTAAGCATCTTCGGGATCGCCCTTATTCTTCTTACCTGTTTTCTCAGGCTAAAGCCGTTCATCATTCTTCCTCCAGCACCTTCCCGATCTCGCTTAAGAGCAGGTCTTCCCCTGTCCTCTTGAGAGCCGATACGGGTACGATAACGTGGCGTTCATCGAGTTCAAGCGATCTCTTTATAACAGCGGTGTTCTTGTTAAGCTCGGATCTTGATATCTTGTCCGTCTTTGTGAGCACCACGATCCTGTCCAGTTCGTAATACTTCAGATATTCGAACATCTGCCTGTCCTGGACGGAGGGCTCATGCCTGCAGTCGACCAGCTGCACCACCGTCCTTAAGTTGGGCCTTGTCTCAAAATATTCCTCCATCATCCTGCCCCAGTCCCTGGTGACGTTCTTCGCAGCCTTGGCATAGCCGTAGCCGGGCAAGTCCACTATCCTGAAGGAATCATTGATCCTGTAAAAGTTTATGGTGCGTGTCTTCCCCGGATTGCCCGAGACTCTGGCCAGGCTCTTCCTGCCTGTTATCAGGTTCAAAAGAGAGCTTTTTCCCACGTTTGACCTTCCCACGAAGGCGATCTCGGGGACATCCGGTTCAGGGTACTGCTGCTTTTTCGCAGCTACGCACTCAAGTTCTGATCTTGTTATTCTCATTTCACTTGTCAAAGGCATGCTCCAGGGTCTCCCTGGCATGGGTGAGATAAATGAAATCTATCTGCTTTCGTATGGTCTGTGGGATATCGTCCACGTCAGGGGAGTTGTCCTTGGGAAGCAGTATGGTCCTGATGCCTGCTCTGTATGCCGCAAGGACCTTTTCCTTGATGCCTCCCACGGGAAGCACCTTTCCTCTCAAGGTGATCTCCCCTGTCATGGCCACGTCCTTCCTTACAGGAGTTCCGGTCAGTGCGGACATTACGGAAGTGAACATTGTCACTCCTGCCGACGGGCCGTCCTTGGGAACAGCGCCTTCAGGCACATGAACGTGGATGTCCATGGTCTTGTAGAAGTCCTTCTCCACCTGGTATTCACCTGCGATGGACCTGATATATGTGATGGCGGCCTGTGCGGATTCCTGCATTACGTCGCCGAGCTGGCCGGTAAGCTGTATCTTGCCTGACCCCGGCACCACCTGAGTCTCGATGGTAAGTGTCTCCCCTCCCACCTGAGTCCAGGCCATGCCTGTCACGGTGCCCACCTCAGCCTGACCCTCCGCCAGATCGAAGTGGAACCTCCTCTTTCCAAGATATGAGTTTAAGTTCCCGGATGTGATCCTGAAGGACTTTCCCTGCTTCTGAACGATCTTCCTGGCCACCTTCCTGCACAGGTTTCCTATCTCCCTCTCCAGGTTTCTCACGCCGGACTCTCTGGTATAGTAATTTATAAGGTCCCTTAAAGCGTTCTCGGATATGCTGAAGTTAGCGGGCTTCAGTCCGTTGGCCTTCATCTGTTTCTTTACCAGATAATTCTCGGCGATCTTCACCTTTTCGTCCTCAGTATATCCTGAGAGCTGGATCACTTCCATACGATCCAGAAGAGGCCTTGGGATGGTGTCCGTAGTGTTGGCGGTGGTGATGAACATAACTTTTGAAAGGTCGAATGGGATATCCAGGAAGTGGTCCGTGAAATCCTTGTTCTGTTCAGGATCCAGCACTTCCAGAAGCGCGTCCGCCGGATCTCCCTTGAAGTCTGCCCCGATCTTGTCCACCTCATCGAAGAGGAACACCGGGTTGTTCACTCCGCAGTCCTTGATATTGGTGATGATCCTGCCGGGTATGGCTCCGATGTAGGTCCTTCTGTGACCTCTGATCTCGGCTTCGTCTCTCACTCCGCCCAGGGACATTCTGGTGAACTCCCTGCCCGTGGCCCGGGCGATGGACCTTGCTATGGATGTTTTGCCTACGCCCGGAGGTCCCACAAGACAGATTATGGGGCCCTTCAGGGCCTTGTTCAGGTGGACCACCGCGAGATATTCGAGGATCCTCTCCTTGACCTTTTCCAGGCCGTAATGATCCTCGTTCAGTATGGTCTCAGCCTTCTTCAGGTCTGAATTGGTCTTTGATGAATTGCTCCAGGGCAGCCCGATTATAGTCTCGATGTAGTTTCTGATCACCGAAGCGTCAGCGGAGTTCTGGCCCATCTTGATGAATTTGGAGATCTCCAGTTTCACCTTTTCCTTGTACTTGTCCTCAAGATCGATCTTGTCCAGAGCTTCAATCCATCTGGATGCCTCAGCCTGAGCTTCCTCGCCGAAGCCCAGTTCATCCTGGATAGCCTTCATCTGCTCGTGGAGGAAATACTCCTTCTGGTTCTTTTTGATGCTGTCCTGGACCTTCTCGTTTATGTCGATCTCGAGTCTGAGGATCTCATTTTCCTGAGCCAGTATCCTGTTTAAGATGCCCAGTCTTTCCTTGGGATCCAGCGCCTCCAGCACCTTCTGCTTCTCGGAGATCTTAACGTTGATGTTGAGGGCGATGGTATCGCAGAAAACTCCCGGATCCTTGATGTTGTCCACCATGTCCGGTATCTCCTGTTTTATGTCCGTCAGATCCGCGTACTCATCGAAGGAGTACTGGGCAAGTCTTTTGAGAGCCTGGATCTCCGGATCCTCGGAGTCCGCCTCCGGCACTTCCTGCTCCAGAACTTCCACCATGAAGTAGGGATCGTTTGACACCACCGTCTGTATCTTTGCACGGCAAAGCCCGTCCACCAGAACTCTTACCCCGTCGCCCTGGATCTTAAGCATCTGCTTCACCCGGACCACGGTCCCGATCTCGTAGAAGTCCTTCGCCTGCGGTATTAGAATGTTTTCATCCTTCTGAGCCGATAAGAAAAGAAGTTTGTCTCCGTTCATGGCCGCTTCAAGCGCCTTCACCGATTTCTCCCTTCCTATGTCAAAATGAAGGATGGTCCCGGGAAAGGCTATGAGCCCTCTCAAGGGGATGCATGGCATCATGTTTATCTCTGTCATTTCGTTTTCCTTAACTGATCAATATCTTTTGCGCAAAACATCTAAGCGCTCAGGGTCTCTCCGTTCTTAAGGATCACCTCCGGCTGTCCGCCGTCCACGGTATCCTCGGTGATGATGACCTTTCTGATATCCTTGTTTGACGGTATCTCATACATTATGCCTGTCATCAGCTTCTCGGTGATGGATCTTAAGCCTCTGGCTCCCGTCTTTCTCTCAGCCGCCTTCCCGGCTATCCTCTCCAGAGCCTTTTCCGTTATCTCAAGCTCCACTCCGTCCATCCTGAACAGGGTCTCATACTGCCTGACCAGGGCATTCTTAGGTTCTGTGAGTATCCTGATCAGGGCGTCCTTCGAGAGGGGATCCAGTGATACCACCACGGGAAGTCTTCCGATAAGTTCAGGTATCAGTCCGAACTTGAGGAGATCCTCAGGCTGCACTTCCTGAAGCACCTTGTTGTCCTCCCCGGTCTTGGCCACGGCTGAATTAAATCCCATGACCTTGGTGTTCATCCTTCTCTGGATGATCTTGTCCAGTCCGTCGAAGGCTCCTCCGCAGATGAACAGGATGTTGGTGGTGTCCACAGGAATGAACTCCTGCTGAGGATGTTTCCTGCCGCCCTGAGGCGGAACGTTGGCGACGGTCCCCTCCAGGATCTTAAGGAGGGCCTGCTGCACTCCCTCTCCGGAAACGTCTCTCGTGATCGATACGTTTTCGGACTTTCTTGCGATCTTATCGATCTCGTCCACATAGATGATGCCCTTCTGGGCTTTTTCCACATCCCAGTCCGCTGCCTGGATAAGTCTGAGCAGGATGTTTTCCACATCCTCGCCCACATATCCTGCCTCAGTCAGGGATGTGGCGTCCGCTATAGCAAAAGGTACGTCAAGTACCTTGGCCAGGGTCTGGGCAAGAAGCGTTTTGCCGGATCCTGTGGGTCCGATGAGAACGATATTGGATTTCTGAAGTTCCACGTCCCCTTCCATGTCCAGGTTCCTGATCCTCTTATAGTGATTGTATACCGCAACAGCAAGAGCTTTCTTGGCCTCATCCTGTTCGATGACGTACTGGGAAAGAGCAGCGGTCATCTCTTCAGGTGTGGGGATCTTGTGGAAAGTCTCAGGAGCTTTTACGGGCTTGTTCTGCGCATCCCCCTCTTCAAGGATATCCACGCAGGTCCTTATGCAGTCGTCGCAGATGTTTACGCTGGGTCCCAGGATCAGCTTCCTGACTTCGCTTCTGGGTCTCCCGCAAAAACTGCAGCGCATTTCCTTTGAATCGTTGTTTCTGGAACTCATGGTTCTCCTTCTGTATTACCTTGAAGTTATGACCTCATCGATGAGACCGTAGCTTACGGCCTCCTCAGGGGTCATGAAATTATCCCTGTCCGTGTCCTTCGCCACCTCTTCCACGGAACGTCCGGTGTTCTCGGATATGATGGCGTTGAGTTTTTCCCTGATCTTAATGATGTGATCCGCCTGTATCCGGATGTCCTCAGCCTGGCCCTGGGCGCCGCCAAGAGGCTGATGTATCATGATCTCAGCATTGGGAAGAGAATATCTCTTCCCTTTGGTGCCCGCCTGGAGCAGGAAAGCTCCCATGCTGGCGGCAAGACCGATGGCTATGGTTGAGATCTCCGGCTTGATGTACTTCATGGTGTCATATATGGCCAGTCCCGCGGAAACAGAGCCTCCGGGGCTGTTAATGTACATGCAGATATCCTTGTCCGGGTCCTCGGCCTCGAGGAACAGGAGCTGGGCCACAACGGCGCTTGCCATATCCTCAGTGATCTCGCCTCCGATGAATATGATCCTGTCCTTGAGAAGTCTGGAATAGATATCATAGGAGCGTTCGCCCTGAGGGGTCTGCTCCACGACATAGGGTATAAGGTTCATTATTTTTCCTCTTCTTTTGCTTCTTCAGCCGGTTCCACCTTTACGGTCTCGCCGTAGATGAGATCCATGGCCTTCCTGGACCGGATGTCCTTCATGAAGTACCTGATGCTGTCCTCGCCAAGCATCTTTCTGATCTCTTCGGGCTCGGAGTCATACTGCTTCGCCATCAGATCAAGTTCAGAGTTCAGGTCGTCCTCTGTGCACTCAAGGCCTTCCATCCTTGCGATGTTCTGAAGGAGGATCCTCAGCTTCACAGATTTCTCAGCGTCAGGTCTGATCTGATCTCTCAGTTGCTCCATGGTGGAGTCGGTGTACTGGAAGTACATGTCAAGGCTGAGTCCTGAGTATGACATCTGCTGAGCGAAATCATTGATGGATCTGTCGAGCTCATCATTGATCATAACTGCGGGGATCTCGAACTCGTTGGCTGCCATCAGCTTTTCGGCCGCTTCATCCTTCATCTGGTTCTCCGCGTTCTTCTCTGCGGCCTCCTGAAGTCTCTTCCTTGTAGCGTCCTTCAGTTCATCCAGCGTCTCAAACTCTGTGGCGTCTTTTGCGAGATCGTCGTCCACGTCGGGAAGCTGCTCTTCTCTTACCTCGTGGATGTGGCAGTGGAATACCGCAGCCTTTCCTGCAAGATCCTCAGCCTGATAGTCCTCGGGGAATGTGACGTTCACGTCTCTGTCCTCGCCTGCCTTCACTCCAAGAAGCTCCTCCTCGAATCCGGGGATGAACATGCCTGAACCAAGCTTAAGGGTCTGCTTCTCTGCAGTTCCGCCCTGGAACTGCTCATCGCCGACAAATCCCGCATAATCAAAATATACTGTGTCGCCTGTCTCAGCTGCTCTCTCTACGGAGACCATCCTGGCGTTTCTCTTTCTGATGTTCTCGATGTCGTTGTCAACGTCCTTCTCGTCGACCTTTCCTTCTCTCTTCACCACTTCGATCCCCTTATAGTCCTTGACTTCCACTTCAGGGAATACCGGAACGGTTATGGTGGCTGTAAAGCCTTCGCCCTTCTTCAGCTGTGTGAACTCTGCCGCGGGGCTGTCTATGACCTCAAGATCAAGCTCGTCCAGAGCTTTCACGTAGTTCTCTCTGAAAAGCTCGTCAAGCGCGTCCTCGAAGAATACGCCCTCTCCGTAATGTCTCTCGATGATAGTCCTGGGAGCCTTGCCTTTTCTGAATCCGTCGATAGTGAACTGATCCTTGGTCTTTTTGTAGGCTTCTATCTGAGCATTTTCGAATTCCTCAGCTGTGAATTCCATCGAAAATTTAACCTTGTTGTCTTCTCTAGAAATAAATTTTGTTTCCATAGTGATCTGTTTTTTCCTCCTGATGATCGCTTTAAGGGCACATCCTGCCATTATTTGGTGTGTATTATACCCCCAATTGTGGTCAAAGTAAAGCAAGAGCCACGTGAAACCGTCAGTTTTCATCAAAAAAACACAAAAGACAGCGGTCATTTGAGCCGCTGTCCCTGTTTTTTTGCTGATCATTCGTTTAAAAGCTTGATTCCCCGGGAATATTTGCTCTTCAACCCGGGGATTAAGCAGTATTTTGCCGCGATTTCTTCGCTGAATCTTACGAGATCGGCCTCCGTGCCTTCTTTCAGTTCTATCTCCACCTCAGAGATCTGTTCTTCCCTGCCCCCGGCCATGATGACACCGCTGTCGTAGGATACCGTGGCCACAGACCCCGGGGAACCAATGGGCACGTCCAGTTCTCTTCTTGTGAACTGCATCTCCATGACGGGGACCAGCTTCTTAAGGGGAAGCATGACCCCAAGGAGGTCGGAATACTGTCCGCCCACAGCCTTGTCGATCTCCCTGTATACCGGGATATCCTCCAGAACGTCAATGCCGGGCTTCTCTTTGAAATCCGCGGGCACGGATATGTTTTCCTCCTGCCGCCTGTACAGACCCTTGCTGTTCTTATCTGAGCCCTTTCCGTATTTCACGGTGAGCACCGTCCTGTCCCCTTCTGTTCTTATCCTGTATACCACGCGGATATCGTTCAGCGCCCTGTCCTCTGTATCGTAGTACACCGCGTCCATGGGGATCATCCTTATCTCCCTTCCGTATTCACGGGCAAGATCGTTCAGAAGGCCTGAGCCCTGCTCGGGACCCGCAACATATTTGAATTCTATTTCCACTTTACTCCTCCCTGACTGAGGTGTTTCTTCTGACCACGTCCAGTATTTCCGAATACTTGCCGATGACGTAGGCATAGTTCTTCCTTACGTGAGGCAGCATGCAGCCGGAGCAGTCTTTGAAGCCTCCCTCAGTATATTTGAAATTTCCTCCGCAGCTGTCGCCCAGAGCATAGAGGGGACAGTAGCAGAAAAGACAGTTGAAATCCTCCGGATGCTTCGTTTCATGGCAGGGGAAGAATTCGCACTCCCTGTGCTGGAAAAACTTATAGTTCTCTGTGGTGATGTTTCTGTCGCTCATAACTCAGCCTCCTTATGAGATCTTTAAGCAAAATATACCAGACCCGGCCACTCAAATCAACCCGCAGGCGCATCGCACGTCCATATCATCTTACAAAAAAGACCCTTTCACGATCAATGAAGGGCTCAGGGGGGATGGATCGCGGAAGGGAGACCCCTCTCCCCTCCGCGGGATGAAAAGCGTTTGCAAAAAAATCGCTGCGGCATCAACTTCCGCAGCCCGTTTTCGCTGTTTAGGAGAAATATTTTGATCCATCCGTGTTTCACCGACACAGTCTGATCTCTCATCCATGCATGTCTCCTGGCTCAGACTCTCAGACCCGAACGCCTTCTCAGAATCTACCCAATGGCACAATGTTCAGGCAACGTCATCACAGTGGCGGGACCGCCCGGGATTCTCACCCGGTTCCATTTTCACCGCAATAAGCACGATTGCGGAACATGGATGATATCCACTTGTCAACTTGAATATAACACCGCGTACAGATAAAATCAAGCCCCGATTCTCAAGATCAGAGCCTGTTTTATTCTTATTCCTGTGATCTCATATGGTCTGCGCCTGCCTCGAAATGGCATCTGACTATGCCCAGATCCACCCTGCTGAAGGCCCCTCCCTTATCGGTGAAGGTCACCGTTCCGTCGTCTGAAAGACCGATCTCGAATTTCTGCTGATTGATGGCTGTGGGAGCCAGAAGCGCCATCTCGACTCCGAATCTGAACCACTCGGGCTTGTCATCGATCCCCGGGGATACCTGCTCAGGGGTCTTGGACCTGTGCTCAGAGCCCTGAGTCTGTCCGTAGCCTATGGCTATGACTATGACCAGGCGCTCGCCCTGACCGATCTCCGCAGGAACGTTTTTTGTGCTGAACGTGCCTGCCCAGCAAGTGTTGAGGCCCAGCTGCTGCGCCAGGAGCACCACCTGCTCTCCGTAGTATCCCACTCGTTCGTTAAGATCCTCGTCATCGGGGCCCACGCAGGCTATGACGCTGGGTGCGCTGCCCAGTCCCATGGCCCTACTCATCAGCCGGTTAAAGGTCTTTCCCGCATCCTCAAGAAACTGAAGGTGAAGGTTTCCCTCTCTGTTCAGTTCGCCGATCTTCGCCCTGATAGCTTCGGCCTTATCGGCCTCTATTTTTCTGTCTGAGTAATTTCTTACCGAATGTCTTTCCCGGATCGCCTGTATTACATCCATGTCCGTGCCTCCTTAGCCTATATTTCCTCTGTCAGTCTGAACTCCTTCATATCATCCGGCCTGAGAAGCGCCGCCTCCGTCGGATATACATCCGGAGCATCTCCGGTCTTTCAGCAGTAAGCACATCCTCAATGTCCTCCCCTGTTTCACGGAATGTAAAGGCGCAGCTAAGAAGCATGGCCTCGCGATTTCCCGGGATCGGGTGTTATCTCATTGCACAGGGTGAAGCCCGGGGTTTTGCGCTATTTTGTACGGTCACCGAGCGTTGCCAGATACTCGTCCTTTAAGATGGACATCAGATGCACGTCGTGGAGCTCTCCGTCCTTCCGGCAGTTCCTCCTTAAGACCCCCTCTTCTGTGAAGCCTGCCTTAAGATAAAGGGACTCCGCAGGGTTTCCCGTGTAAAAATCCAGGTACACCCTCTCCATCTCAAGTACAGTAAACATATAGTCCATGACGGCTCTGAGGGCCTGATAGCCGTATCCCTTTCCTCTGAAGGACGTGTCTGCGATGTATATCCTCCAGATCTCTCCCTTCCAGCCCGGGATAAGGTCTCCAAGGACCACACGGCCGATCATGACCGGTCCCTGTCCTTCCTGCTTAAGAAGTATGGTGAACTGGGAAGCAGAGGGATCGTTCCTGTCCCTGAAGAACTTATCGTACACGTCATCTCTTGTCTGATATCTGGAGATGCTGAAGAATTCCGTGACTTCAGGCCGCGTCTCCCACTGAAAAAACTGATCCACATCCTCAAGTTCACTGTCTCTTATGATCAGATCCTCAGTCTCGCAATGCATGATCTTCCTCCGTCCTCTCCCTTTCCTTCTGGTAGATATCGCTGTCAGCAGCCTTGTAATACTTCCCCGCAGCTCCTGCTCTGGCCCTGGTGAGCCTCTCGCTTACCACCTTGAAGGGCTCATCCACCCGGTTCTTCTGTCTCTTCTTTCCAAGATAGGAATTGATGATCCCCGAGATCAGTCCGATGACCGCTATTACGGCCACTATTGTCCACTGATGTTCCTTAAAAAGCATAAGTACTTTAGTCCTCCCGTCAGGCTTCATTTCAGAAAACACTTTAAAATCTGATGTTGATTATATCATACTCGGATACAACATGCCACGTTTATCATCAAATGGACTGAAGGCCCTGATATAGATCGGTCGAAAAAACGACCGGCAGGAGCCGGTCATTTTCAAATCTGGTAGGTTTTATGTTTTGCCTTGTTGTCAACCTTCGCTTGCCACCTTCAGTTCCAGAAGCCTGTTTCCTTTGTCGTAGAGCTGCTGGTACATTTCCGCATAATCCTCATTCTCCGGATCTATGGATACGGTGTATCTTCCGAAGCTTGCTTCTGCGATCTCGGGATACTGAGCAGCGAATTCATCAGCTGCTTCCTTGCCGTATACGTACTCTACCAGGGTGAGCAGTGACTTGTAGGCTCTCTCTGTAAGTTCTCCGGGCTCTCCGACCGTAAGTACCGTGTCGCCGAAATCGCTCAGGTACATCACGTAAGAGATCTCTCCTGCATGGCCCAGCATGGAAGTGGTGTTCTCGTCCCTTTCTCCGAGGTCGTCCAGGGTGACGTATACGTCAGACATATCCTTCAGGGTAATGGTCTTCGACATGTCGATCTGGAAGCTGTCATCGTTAATTAGTATGCCGTTTTCCTCAAGGGTCATCTCTGTTGCGGAATTGTGAGAAAGCGCCGCTGTGGCAGTGTCCTCATCGTAGCCGTCCATAACAGCCTTGGCCGTGGCAAGAACGATGGAGGGATAGATGTTCTCTTCTGTAAGGCCTCCGTCCGCGCTGAGGATGTCTCCTTCCAGAGTAAAATCAGAAACAGTAAGGTCTTCGCCGTAGCCCATAGCCAGAGATATGGTATCCCCCGCCACGCTGCTCTCGAAGGTGTAGCCTTCATAACCCGCAAACTGCTTTACAATGTCAAGCCCGTTAAAGGTGTCGCTTAAAGCCACAAGTGTCTCGTTGGCATCTGCTGAGTTTCCGGGACCATCAGAATCACCCTGTGAGCCGCATGCTGTCACGGTGAACACCATTGCTATCATTAAAATCACAGCAAAAAATTTCATAAAAGATCTCTTCATTGATTTTCTCTCCTTGTCAGATGAAATTTGTCTATTATCCCTTTTCGTTTCACCGGGATAAGGTCCTGACCCCGGTACGGGTGCGGCCCTCCTCCGATCAAACGTAATCGTTATTATACCAAATTATTTTGCACTTCTGTAAAGAAAAAAACCGAAAAACGTGCTTAAACGAAAAACTCTGTTGCGGACTTTCACAGTAATTTGTTAAAATCAATGTGCGGCCCCGCCGCGGAAAGGAAATGATCCTACCCATGAAGCAAAGCATAAACGGCATTTTGATATCCGCACCATCCAGCAATTCCGGAAAGACCACTGTGGTATGCGCGATTCTGGAGGCTCTCAAGATGATGGGACGCCGCCCGGTGTCCTTCAAATGCGGACCGGATTACATCGATCCCATGTTCCATCAGAAGGTCACGGACATCCCTTCAAGCAATCTGGACATGTATCTATTGAACGATAATACCGTCAGATATCTCTATGCCTCAAACAGCCTCAAGGGAGATATTTCCGTCACGGAAGGGGTAATGGGTTATTACGACGGACTGTCCATGACATCCACCGGCGCTTCAAGCTACGCCTTAAGCAAAATACTGGGCTGCCCCGCAGTTCTGGTGGTGAACGTCAAGGGAATGGCCATGTCCGTGCCTGCTCTCATCAGAGGCTTTACGGACTTCAGGCCGGACAGCACCATCCGGGGAGTTATCTTTAACGGCGCTTCGGATAATACCTACGGTCCCCTTAAGGAAGCCATCCTCTCCGAGTTCAAAGGCCGCGTCAGGCCGCTGGGTTTCCTTCCCATGATGAAGGACTGCTCCGTGGGAAGCAGGCATCTGGGTCTGATCACCGCCCGGGAGATCGACGACATCAGAGAGAAGGATATGAAACTGGGCCGCAGGGCCCTGGAGACCATAGACATGGAAGGCCTGACAGAACTGGCATCCCAGTCCCGGGACATAGAATACGAGGATATCTTTCCCGAAGAATTCCCCGAGAAGATCAGGATCGCCCTGGCCAGGGACAAGGCTTTCTGTTTCTATTATGAAGACGGCCTGGACCTGCTGAGAAAGATGGGGGCTGAAATAGTCGAATTCAGCCCCATGGAAGACCATGCCCTGCCCCATGACATCCATGGTCTCTATCTGGGAGGAGGCTACCCCGAACTTCATCTGGATGAACTCTGTTCCAATGAGACCATGCTTGCTTCCGTCAGGGAGGCCGTGCAGGCCGGGCTCCCCACCATCGCCGAATGCGGAGGCTTCATGTACATTCAGGAAGCCATCGGTGAAAGAAAAGTCTGCGGCATACTCCCCGGCTCATCCGGTGATACCGGAAAGCTGGTGAGATTCGGCTACGCCAGGATGAAGGCCCTGAAAGATAACCTGCTCCTCAAGGCAGGTCAGGAGATCCCTGTCCACGAATTCCACCACTGGGACAGCACGGAAATCGGAAGTGACTTCACCCTGACCAAGCCCAACGGTCTTTCCCGGACCGAGTGCGTCGGATGGGATACCCTCTACGCAGGCTACCCCCATATTCATCTGTGCTCCGACCCATCCGCAGCAAAAAATTTCTACCGGGCATGCGTCACGTACAAGTGCAGAAAATAACAGGAGCCGGGCTGAGCCCGGCTGTATTTTTATCTGTCGAACAATATCACTGTGGCAAAATATCCCGCCTCATCCGGCATCTCTTCCAGTGAGCGGTATATCCGTTCTCCGGGGAGGCCGCACTTCTCTGTCATCATGGCGGTCCTGCCGTGGTCCTCAGCAAATTTTTTGATCTCAGAAAGGTTTTTCCCTGCCTTCATAATTACCGTGGTCCCCGGAAGGTCCCTAAGGCCGCCGTACCCTGCAGGCACCACGTGAAGCATCTCCCGGTGCTCCGCAAGGCTCTCACCAAGCCTTGACGCCGCGGCGGAAAAAGATGTTATCCCGGGTATCATTTCCACCCGGTGACCATCTTCCCTGACCAGCTTCATCACATAGATGAAGGTGGAGTATACGGACACGTCTCCTATGGTAAGAAATGCCACAGACTGTCCTTTTTCCAGCTGTTCCTCGATCACATCGCAGGCAGTCCGGTATATTTTTCCAAGCTCCTCGGGATCCTTCGTCATAGGCCAGTTTATGCCCAGCACAGGTTTGGACCCGATCTCCGGGACCGCCTTTAAAGCCGTCTCATAGGCGTATGTCTCCGCAGGAGTCTTTCCCGGAACAGCGATGACGTCACATTCCTTCATGACCCGAACTGCTTTGAGGCTGATCAGCTCCGGATCTCCCGGGCCCACGCCTATACCGTAAAGTCTGCCCTTCATGCTAAGCCCACCTTTCCTTTGGATGCTGTGACGTTCATCTCTGCCGCATGGGTCAGGACCGCCGTAAGCAATACCGGGACTCTCTTCATATCTATGCCTCTCTTCTGATCTTGTACTGGATGGCGTTTATGATGCAGGCTGCTATGTTGGACCCGCCCTTTCTCCCCTTGGCCACGATGCAGGGAATGTCGGTATCCATCAGCATCTCTTTGGCTTCGACCACGTTTACGAAGCCCACCGGTACCCCGATCACCGCAACAGGATCGAACTTTCCTTCCTCATGGAGTCTTACGATGGAAGCCAGGGCAGTGGGAGCGTTCCCCACAGCCACGATCACGGGTCTGTCCAGTTTTGATGCTCTTTCCATGCTGATGAAGGACCTGGTCATTCCCCTCTCTTTCGCCTCTTCGGCCACGGACTTGTCCCCTATGAAGCAGAGGACCCGGCCTCCGAAAAACTCTATGGTCTTCTTGTTTATTCCCGACTGAGCCATGGTGGTGTCGGTGACGATAAATGCACCGTTTCTTATGGCCTCGGATATTTTGCTGTCCACGTCCTCCGAGAAATACAGGGAATCCGCATACTCGAAATCCGCGGAGGTATGGATGCACCGCTTCACGATGTGCTCATACCTGGGATCCACGGTCTTGCCCATCTCCGCCAGTTCATCATTGATGATCTCGAAGCTCTTCTTCTCTATGTCAGCCGGTCTTACTTCGCTGAAAGCCATTTCTCACCTTTCTCCCTTCAAGCCCATGATCTGATAGATCTTATCCATGTCCAGAGCCTTTCTGAGTTCATCCGCAAGGATGTCATACTGCTTCTGCTTATACACATCTGCATCCTCAGCACTGACGGTTTCGGGATCCAGGCCTCCGGCTCTGAACAAGGCCTCCGCCACCGCCTTCACGGTCTCCTCTCTGTCGAAGATGCCGTGGATGTATGTACCGTAAATGTTTTCACGGTTTATGATGTTCCCGTCCGCTCCGGACAGGCCCATGTGGATCTCATATCCTCTGTATGGAAGTCCGGATAGCGTTGAGAACATGCCTGTTACGCTGTCCAGCACCCCTTCCACCGCCGCTCTCACCTTATCTTCCCTGAACACGGTCTTGATAGGAAGGAGCTCCATGCCTCTCATATCTCCGCCGTGCTCCACATTATCGGGATCGCTTATGGTCATGCCCAGCATCTGGTATCCTCCGCAGATGCCGAAAACAGGCTTGCCCCCGGAGGCGTATTTTTTGACCGCCGCTTCCAGGCCGTTCTCTCTCATCCACTTCAGGTCACCCATGGTGTTCTTGGTGCCCGGGATCAGTATCATATCCGGATCTCCCAGTTCCCGGACTGAGCTGACATATCTGACTCCTATCCCTTCCACTCTTTCCAGAGGGTCGAAATCCGTAAAGTTGGATATTCTGGGGAGGCGGATGACAGCGATGTCCACCGGATCCACACCTTTCTCGCTCTTAAGCTTTGATGACAGGCTGTCCTCATCGTCGATGTCGACCTTCATGTAGGGTACCACCCCAAGCACCGGCACCTTGATAATGTTCTCCAGCATCTCCAGTCCCGGTCTCAGGATCTCCACGTCGCCCCTGAACTTGTTGATGATCACTCCCTTGACTCTTGATCTGTCCTCATCCTTGAGGAGCATCATGGTCCCTGCCAGGGAGGCGAAAACTCCCCCTCTGTCGATATCTCCCGCGATGATAACGGGAGCGTCTGCCATGGCCGCCATGCCCATGTTCACGATGTCGTCATCCGCAAGATTGATCTCCGCGGGGCTTCCTGCCCCTTCGATGACGATTATATCATTCTCTTCAGCAAGACTTCTGTAAGCCTCCATTACGGGCTCACGGAGGGCATTCTTGGTCTTGTAGTATTCCTTTGCGGTCTGATTTCCCGTGACTTCACCGTTTAAGATGACCTGAGAACCCATGTCACCTGTGGGCTTGAGAAGGATGGGGTTCATCCTGACGTCGGGAGATTTCCTGCAGGCTTCCGCCTGCATGACCTGAGCGCGGCCCATCTCGTAACCGTCTGCGGTAATGTATGAGTTGAGCGCCATGTTCTGAGATTTAAAGGGCGCACAGTTATAGCCGTCCTGGGTGAAGATCCGAAGCAGCCCTGCGGTCAGAAGACTCTTTCCCGCATTGGAACATGTGCCCTGGATCATCAGCGGTCTGGCCGTTTTTTTGTTATCAGTCATGGGCCTCCTCCTTCTCCCTCAAAATATCCTTAAGCGCGTTGATCAGCGCTTCATTCTCCTCGTGGGTCCTGACCGCGGCCCTGTGATAGCTTTCGTCCAGTGACCGGTAGTTCCCGCAGTTTCTCAAAATGATCCCTCTTTCACTGAGTCCCGAGATGTCAGACGGGCTTCTGAAAAACAAGTAGTTTGCCTCGGACCCGAAGACCTCCATGCCTAGAGCCTTCAGACTCTCCGCAAGAAATGTCCTTTCCTTTGCCACATACCTTTTTGTCTTCGCAAAAAACTCCGGCCCCACGCTGAAGGCTGCGATCCCCGCCTCTTCTGCCGGTCTGGATACGGGCCAGGGCTGCATGACGTTTTCAACCTTCCGGCAGGTCTCGCTGTTTCCGGATATCATGTATCCCAGTCTGAGTCCCGCCATGGCAAATATCTTGGTCATTGAATCCAGCAGGATCACGTTGTCCCGTTCAATTGTTTCTGCGTTAAAGAAGAACTCGTCATTCCCTTCAACGAAATGGATGAAGGACCTGTCGATCACCACCGTGGAATTTGCTTTTTTTGCTGAATCGCATATCTGGATCAGGTCCTGTTTGCTCATGACGGTCCCTGCAGGATTTGAGGGGCAGCCTGTGAAGATAAGGTCGGGCTTTATGTCAGTGATCGATCTGATCAGGCTGTCCGTATCGGTCTCAAACCCGTTTTCCTTTGTCTGAAAATGATGAAATATCTCACATCCCGCAAGTTCCAGTCCCTTCTCATACTCCGAAAAGGCCGGCTCCTCTATGAGAGCCCTCTTTGGCCTGAGCCCCAGACAGATCCTGTAGATCAGATCCGACGCTCCGTTTCCGAAGACCAGATATTCCGCAGGGACATTCAGACGGCCAGACGCCGCTTCCATGAGCCTTCTCATCTGTGGGTCCGGATAAGGAGAACACTCCCGGGCGGACCGCATCACAGCATCCACTATCTCATATGGCATGCCCACAGGGTTCAGGCTTGCTGAAAAATCCAGTATATTCTTTTGTCCGTATATGTCGCCTCCGTGGCCGTATTCTCTCATAGCAGTATCGCAGTAATAATCAGTATGGCTTCCAGAATAGCCAGAAGGGCTGTGGAGGAAACGTACATAAGTTTTATGGTAGCGGGTATGTCGGAGAACCTCACAGCCCTGTCAGGGTCTCCAAGGGATGCTTTTTCGACCAGCTTTCCGAAGTAGACGGAGTCTCCCCCAAGCATTATGTGAAGTGCACCTGCCGCAGCAGCCTCAGGATGGCCGCTGTTGGGGCTCAGATGCTTCAGCCTGTCTCTCTTGTAAATTCTGTATGCGTTCTTTCCGTCAAGGCCCGCCAGAGGCGCCGTAAGGCACATGAGAAGACCTGTGATCCGGGCAGGAAAGAAGTTTGCGGCATCGTCGATCTTTGCAGGGATCCTCCCGAAATACAGGTACCTGTCGTTCTTGTAGCCCAGCATGGAATCCATTGTGTTTATCGCCTTGTACAGCATACCGAGAGGCGCCCCGCCTATTACCATATAGATCATGGGGGCTGTGACACCGTCAGAGGTGTTCTCGGCCACAGTCTCCACCACAGCCTTGGTGATCTCGTCAGGCCCGAGTTCAGACGTGTCTCTTCCCACTATCCAGGACAGATACTTTCTTGAGTTCGCCAGGTCGCCTGCCTCAAGATAACGATGGACCAGCAAGCTCTGATCCTTCAGGGACTTTGAAGCGAATATCTGGTAACACCAGAAAACGTTAAGCAGAAAAGCAGCCCAGACGCTGAGTTTCGACAGGATGATCAGGGCGATCATAGGAACCGCAAAAGATACCCCTGCCACGCATAACCAGGTGAGAGCCCCGGCTGCCAGTTCTCCGGGGTAGGTTTTCGGGAAAACTTTTCTTGTAAACTTCTCCATCGCGGAGATCAGTTTCCCTATGATCACCACCGGATGAGGGAAATTCCTGGGGTCACCGAAGATCTGGTCAAGTATGAAAGCTGTAAGAACGGATAATGCTATAAGCACTGATTCTCCTCGCCCTGCTCCTTCATAAGTTTAATGATATATACCGGGTTTTCGGCCTTCATAAGGTCGTAACTTCCCATCTTCCCGGCCCTTGAAACGTTGATGCAGACTATGTCCCGCCTGAGTTCCAGTTCGTCTGCGAGCCTCAGCGCTTCGGTCAGTGTGTCCAGAGTGACCGTGGTCAAAACGATCAATGCCCCCGGATTCTTCTCCAGGCAGCAGGTAACGATCTCTCTGAGGTTTCCCTTGCTCCCTCCGATGAATACCTTGTCTGGAGCAGGAAGCCCCTCAAGTATTTCAGGGGCCCTGCCTTCGATCACCTTTATGTTGAAGGCTCCCAGTTTCTCACTGTTGGTCCTGATGAGTTCCGCTCCTTCCGGCTCCACCTCTATGGCGTATACTTCACCCTCGCAGGCTCTGTAGGCCAGGCCTGCTGTTACGGAGCCTGTGCCGGCTCCAACGTCGTAGACTGTGTCTCCGGGATGAACGTCCAGTCCGGAGATCACAAGGGTCCTCACCTCTTCCTTGGTCATGGGAACTCCGCCTCTCATGAAGTCATCGTCCTTCAGTGTCCTGAAACGGTCCGGAACCGACGGGTTTTCCACGTAGACCACTGAAAGCCGGGAATATTCGTGACCGGCCATCTCATCGGGAGTGCCGCAGCTTATCTTCTCATCAGGAGAACTGAGATCCTCTCCCACGTACATCATGACCCTGTCACCGAGGCCTGCCTGAACCAGTTCCTCCGCAATGGTCACGGGTGTCACCTTATTGTCCGTAAGGCAGAATACCTTCTCGTTGTATGAAACGTAAGGCACAGCAGAACCGCTTATTCCGTGAAAACTGAGTGCCTTGAGATCTTCATAGTTTTTGCCGGTCTTCGCCATGAAATAAGAGATCGTCCCGATCCCCGGATGTAAACAGATCTCAGCCTTCGGGAATCTTTCCACGATGGAGGAAGCGATGGAATGAAAGCCTGTGTCTCCGGAAGCCGCTACAGCCAGTTTTCTGCCGTTTTCAGACCCGATCTCCTCTCCGATGAAAGCCAGCATCTCCGTGACCGTAAGGCACCTCACATCGGCATTCAGAGCCATGATAGCCTCATTGTCCTTAATGGATGTAAGGACGATGTCCGCGTCCTCTATTACTTTTCTGACGTCGGCGGTCATCAGGTCATAAGACCCGGGTCCTACGCCGCACACGTTTACAACAGTCTTCATACATTGCCTCCTCTGAGGACCTGATCCAGGCGGTCCAAAACATCCTCCAGGCAGGATCCTTCCTCTTCCTCCGGCCTTCTTATGACCAGGACCCTGAAGCCCTCTCTTGCGCAGTCCAGCTTGTCGCCGAAGCCTCCTGCCCTGCCGGTGCTCTTGGTGACCAGTGTCTCACATCCGAACTGTCTCAGGGTGGCCAGATTCATCTCCAGGCTGAATGGTCCCTGCATACAGATGATATTCGGCTGTTTGAGCCCTGCCTCAGAGCAGAGCCTGACCGATTCCGGGGACGGGAGGACCCTCGCGGTGAATCTCTCCCGGAACCCCGGCACCGCAGAGAACCTGGCAAGATCCTTGGATCCCGTGGTAAGCAGCACCCTTCCGGGGATATTATTAAGGATCCTGACCGCATCTTCCACTGAGTCCGCAAAGATCACCCTGTCCTCCAGTCCTTCGTACTCCGAGGGGAGCACATCCTTCCGGAGGAGCCTGAGATACTCTGTGCCCGTGTTCTCTGCGGCGCTCCTGATGTTTTCCGAGACTTGATCCGCGTAGGGATGGGTGGCATCTATGACCAGGCTGTAGCATTTTTCGGCGAAGATCTTTTCCATTCCGGGTCTTTCCAGCCTTCCCTCTATCACCCCGAGGTCCCCCATGTTCTGAAGTATCTCCTGGCCGTAACCGGTGGCTACGAAGAAATCAACGGAGTTCTCCATGCCGCTCTCCAGCACGTGGGATGCGATTATCCGGCCCTCGTAGGTCCCTGCGAAGACCGCCGCTCTCAAGTTGTTATTTTCCGGCTTCGCCGTCATATCTGTATCCTCTCGGCGTCACAAGTTCGCCGTTTATCACTCTGGTCTGGCTGTTCCCCACGATCACAGTGGTGAACATGTCGATGTCATCGTTCTCACGGAGTTCTGAGAGCCTGAGTATTTTGCGCTCCTGGCCTTCGCGGCCGATGTTTTTCACGTATCCCGACGGTGTGTCAGCGGATCTGTGCTTCATTATCAGATCCACCGCCCTGTCCAGATGGTCTCTTCGCTTGTGGCTCTTGGGATTATATATGCAGATGACGAAATCAGCCTCTGCAGCGGCCTCTATCCTCTTCTCGATCAGATCCCAAGGTGTCAGAAGGTCTGAAAGGGATATGACCGCAAAATCGTGGATGAGAGGCGCACCCAGGACCGCTGCTCCGCTCATGGCCGCAGTTATTCCGGGCACGGTCACGACCTCGATCTCGGGATGATCCTCGGCCACTTCGCGCATGAGTCCCGCCATGCCGTAAACTCCAGCGTCCCCGCTGGACACGAAGGAGACAGTCTTGCCGCCGAGCGCCAGATCCAGAGCGATCCCGGCTCTTTCCACCTCGCCGCGCATGGCTGTGGACACAACTTCCTTGCCATCCGTAAGCTCCTCTATGAGCTTCACGTATACAGTGTAGCCTACGACGGCATCACTGTCGCCGATGGCACGCACCGCCTGGGGCGTCATGTATTCACGGCCTCCCGGGCCGATTCCTACGACATATATCTTAGACATCGAATCTGCACTCCCATCTCTTCTCGCAAACTGCGGCAGTCATATCTTTAAGTTTGACCTTGTGCATGATAACTTCGGGGACCGCTCCGCCTTCCAGACGGGCAGCCCTGAAGGCTGCTCTCTCGGACACATTGTCCGCTCCGGTGATCTCCATGACCAGATCCGAAGGGCTGAAATCTCCGGTCTCCTCCATGAGTTCCTCTGCCCTGAAGGTGACCATGCCGATCCCATATTTCTCGCAAAATGCCCGCATGCATGCCTCGTCTTTTTTGATGTCTATGGTGGCAAGTTCCAGTACCGCCTTCATGGAAAGACCGTTCTCAGTCAGGAATGCTGCCATCCTTCCGGAGAACGCATCGGGTTCCATGCCTCTCCTGCATCCCGCTCCTATTACCAGGACTTTGGGAAACAGGCGAATAGTCTCCCGGAAGGGAGAACAGTCCGTCCTGAATCCCACGTAGATGCCCTTTTCAGGTGCTTTCACTCCCTCTCTTACGAGGGTCAGTTCTTCAGGTATGGTCCCCTTGATCCTCTCCCGACCTTCCTCCACGAAGATGCCCACAGGTTCACCCTTTATCAGCGCCGAAGAGACCACCTTGATCTTCGTGATGTCGTCTATTTCGAATCCGTTCTTCACTGCCCAGGTATCCACTGCGAACTTACCGTTCACATCGGTCCCTGTGGTGATGACAGGACGGGCTCCCGTGATCTCTGCCAGCTCACGTGCCATGTCATTGGCTCCCCCGATATGACCCGACAGGATGGGGATCAGGTTTTCCCCAAGTTCGTCCATGACGATTACCGCAGGATCCCTGTCCTTTGACCGGATGAAAGGCGCGATGGATCTTACGGCGATGCCTGCAGCCGATACGAAGAGTACGCAGCCGCAGTCACGGAAGGCTTCCTGCACAAAAGACCTGAGCTCCCGGTCTTTACCGTAGATACGCTGCTCAGTCTCCGGAGGAAGAGCTTCAGAGATCTCCGATATTCTTTTTGCCGCATTGTCGGTAAACCCGATCATAGCCAGACTTTTTATCATTTATTTGTCTCCCCGGAGGCGGAATTTCTGTAGCCTGTGGTGAATCCCGGATCGTATAGCCTGGAACGGTCGTAGCTACTTCCCAGGAATCCTCCCACCATTATGAGGGCCATGCGGTTGATCCCGTTCTGCTCCGCGGCTTCTCCTATCTGTGCCACTGTGGTGCGGATCACCTTCTGATCAGGCCAGGTCGCCTTGTAGACTATGGCTGCAGGCGAGTCCGGAGCGTAACCCCCCTCTATCAGTTTTTCAGAGAGCTCATGAAGCATGGATGATGTAAGGAATACCACCATGCTGGCTCCGTGGGACGCCAGTTTCACTATGTCTTCCTTTTCGGGCACCGGGGTCATTCCGGCCATCCTTGTGAGGATAACTGTCTGGCTCACTCCGGGCAGAGTGAACTCAGCGTTCAGCGCTGAAGCAGCGCCTATGAAGGAGCTGACTCCCGGAACGTATTCATAGCTGATCCCCAGCTTGTCCAGGACGTCCATCTGCTCGCGGATCGCTCCGTAGATCGACGGATCTCCGGTGTGCAGTCTTGCCACCGTGGATCCGCGGTTCTCCTCGATCACGGCTATGACCTCTTCCAGAGTCATGCGGGCGCTGTCGTATATTTTGCACCCTTCTTTAGCGTAGTCAAGAAGCGCGGGGTTCACCAGTGAACCTGCGTAGATGATGACGTCCGCTTTCTTAAGGATTTCAGATCCCCTGACCGTGATCAGGTCCGGTGCTCCCGGGCCTGCGCCTATGAAATAAACCATGTTGCCTCCCTTATAGTCGTATAGCCGGACTGTACAGCGCTGTCCGGCGTATGGTTTTTGATATTTATCTGAAATAAGCGATGAGGTCCTCCGCCCCGTCGCTCATCATTATATTCGTCCTGTCTGTAGTGAACATGACCACCTCCACCTGTATGTCTTCGCCTGCCCGGCTTCCCAGATGGAACATCGCCCTGTCCACGATATCTCTTTTCACCTGCTCAAAATACTCTTCGTCCCTGAGTATGCCGAAGGCCTTATCTGTGGTGACGCACTTTAGTATGTCTCTGACCTTCTCTGATCCTGCGCCCCTTGCCGCTGATAAGGCCGCGATGATCTCCATCCTGCAGTCAGCGCAGGAGGAGTGGGTGTTCATGACTCCCGCTGCCGTCTTGATGAGTTTGCCTGTGTGCCCTATGAAGAGCACTCTTCTGAATCCGCGGTACCTGATGTAGTCCAGGCTCTCCCCCACGAAGTTGGAGATCTGGACAGCCTTGTCCAGGTCGATCCCCAGATACTCTCTGATGAAGTCCGCGCCGTAGTTTCCCGGCGTGATCAGTATGGTCTCAGGATCCTTCGCCCTGTACTTATCTATGAAGGTTTTTATGGTATCCACCAGAGCCTTCTGGCTCATGGGCTCCACTATTCCCGTGGTTCCTATAATGGATATCCCGCCGATGATCCCGAGCCTGGAGTTGAAAGTCTTTTTGGCCACTTCTTCACCGCCGGGAACGGATATGACCACTCTGAGAGCTCCGTTGTAGCCCAGAGAATCTGCGACTCTGAGCACATTCTCCCTTATCATGCGCCTGGGAACGGGATTGATGGCAGCCTCCCCCACGGGGAGCTGCAGGCCTTCCTCCGTGACCCTCCCGACGCCCGGGCCGCCTTCTATGATCACCCTTTCCTCAAAGGTGGAGAAGATTTCATCGGCCTTCGTGACTTCCGCAAAAATCTTGAGTCCCGTTGTGACGTCCGGATCGTCCCCTCCGTCCTTTATTGCGGCGCAGGATGCTCTGTTCTCCCTTACGTCCGGATCCACGATCTCCATCTCCGCGGTTTCTCCGGAAGGCAGTACAAAGCTGACCGAGGGCAGAATGACCCCGGTCAGCATCATTTGGCAGGAAGCTGTGGCCGCAGCGGCCGCACAGCTTCCCGTGGTATACCCTTGCTTAAGTTTTTTGCCGCCTACTACGGCGTAATCCTTTTCCATAAGGGCCCTGGTCTATTCCTGAGGTTCTACATTAGAAACGGACACCTTGTGATCGTACCAGACTCCCTTTGTACCGATGATGGCAAGGTCGAAATCTTCGTCAAGAACCGTGACAGGGATGTCGAATCCGTAAACTTCCTCAGTCAGACCGTCAGAGTAAGTCACAGTGTCTACTGTGGGCTGAAGGAGCTCTGCCCCTTCCTTCTGTGCGTCCTCGGCAAGTCCGACGTACATGTTGACTATGCTTTTGGATACCAGGCTGACGTGAATGGTCATCTGGCCGTTTTCTACTGTGAGCACCCCTTTGCCATCCAGGGCCTCGTTTACGTGGAACATGCCGGAGTCCGTGGTGAAGTCGGCGGTATATGTGCCGTCCTCAAGACCGTAGGGGTTCCCTGCGGGCTCCTCATTTCCGGATGTTCCGCCGCATGCCGCAAGCAGAGTCATGACCAGAAGAATCGATACGATCACAACAAGTAACTTTTTCATATCTAATACAAACCTCCGAAAGCTTATCTTGGTCTCTTACTGAAGAACTGCTGCAACGTGTGCTACGTACAGAGCCTGGATGTCAGCGATGCGGCCGAGACCTGCGATCTGGCATGTTACGTTCTCAGCGCCCAGTCCTGCGCCTGTATCTACGGGGCCATCGGCTCCTTCTACTTCGAACTCACCGCCGTTTACGAATCCGTAGTACCAGGTTCCCTCTTCATCAGCAGCCATGTCATTGTTGGCGTGGTCGCCTGCGACTACCATGAGGGGACGAAGGATGACCTTTGTGTATCCTGCTTCCTCAAGGGCCTTCTTGACCTCGGGGAATGCTGTCTCTGCGGGCTTGCCTTCAACTGTTCCGATGAATACGTTGTCGTATCCGAGAGCTGCCATCTGAGCCTGCATCTGGCTGTATGTGACGTTGGCTGTGTGAGATGTGCCGTGTCCCATTAATACGATGGCTGTTCCGTCTGCCTTGAGAGCGTCGATGGAATCTGCTCCGGCTGCTGCGACTGCTTCTGCTGCGACTGCCTTGGCAACTGTCTCCTTGTCGGTGTTGATGACTGTGGCATCATTTCCAACTTCACCGAGAAGCGGTTCTGCGATGATCATGGACTCGAAGTTGTCCTTGTAAGCCTCAGCCTGTCCTACAAGCTCGTCATACTCTGCACCGTGCATGAGGTGGGTGGGCTGGATGACAAGGTTCTTGACACCGTTGTCCACTGCTCTCTGAAGAGCCTGGTCCATGTTGTCGATGAACTCGCCGTCTCTTGACTGGACGTGGTTGATGATGATCTGAGCTGTGAATGCTCTTCTCACTGACCACTCGGGATATGCCTCCTGGAGAGCCTTCTCAACTCCGCCGATGTCGGCTACTCTGGAATCGTTGAAGGATGTTCCGAAGGAGACCACGAGGAGCTCGTTTTCACCGATCTCGTCCTGGTTCAGCGGATCGTCCTTGGATGCGTCCCCTGTGTCCAGTGCGAAATAGTCGCCTTCC
Organism: uncultured Peptostreptococcaceae bacterium; assembly: GCA_905235115.1. Classification (GTDB taxonomy): domain Bacteria; phylum Bacillota; class Clostridia; order Peptostreptococcales; family Anaerovoracaceae; genus RUG754. The sequence goes on along the minus strand of CAJOKT010000002.1, from coordinate 5,782 downwards.
TCAACCAGTTCCTTCTGAGCGTCTGTAAGAGCGTCCCATGCTTCCCTGGCTGCGAGGCACTGAGCATCAGTTTCTTCTGTTCTCTCCTGTACCTGGATGGCGGCGATAAGCTCGTCGACTGCTGCTGCGGCTTCCTCATCGGATACTTCCGGTGCTGCCGGTTCAGGCTGCTGCTGCTGACCGCAAGCTGCGAACATGCAGACAACGAGAGCTACTGCAAGAAATACTGTTAAAAACTTCTTCATTGCTACAACTTCCTTTCCTTTAGCTATGAATGATAATTGATTGGCGGCGTACTGCCGTTCTGACTGTCTGCATGAACAGTCTCGGGTGGAAGGAATCCGATTAACGGCACATCGCTGTGCAGGTACCTTAGCCTCAGAAAAGAAAAAACCTCTGAAAGGCTCAGAGGTAAAGTACACGTTAAAGCGGAAATACTGCGACCATATTCCCTAGTACGACCAATTCCTCGTGGCCCGGACAAATGTCCATGTACTGCGGAAGGCAGGTCTCCCGGCTCACTGATCGGGCGCTCGGGCCGCCTTCCCGGTTTCCCAGTGGCATATCGGCCTTCGCTCTCAGTTTACGGTGACGAGATCGCGCGGGACTCTCACCCTCTTCCCTATTATCCGGACAATGTCCGGCACCTTACGCTAAAGATCAAATTGTTTCGGTAAGGGCAAGCCCGAACCTCAGGATATGGTAGCACACCCATATATCAAAGTCAAGCATCGAAAAAGCCCTCTCAACGAGGGCTTTTTTGCGCAAAACATTCGCCTGCCTGACGCTGTCCCGGACCCCTATATGCCCAGCACCGCCAGCTTCATGAAGATCCTGGTGAGCACCTGCTGGTAGTAGTTGTAGTCCGCCTGAGACAGGCTTCCGGGGTCTATGGTATTCAGACTGTTCATGATATTTGTGAACTTGTCGATGAATCCGGTGTAATCCTCTGCCATCGCGGTCTTGTCTTCCGCGCTGTTATATTTGTTCATGAAGGTGATGTAATCATCTATGAAGGCCTCGTATTCATCCATGGCAGCCCTGAATTCTGCGGATACTTCTCCATCCTCCTCAGGGTCTTCCTGTGTCTCAGGCTCCTCCTGAGCGGGCTCTTCGGAAGGCTGTTCCACAACTTCTTCCTCTTCTCCCTCCTCCTCATAATCGTATGGCTGGTCGGCCCTCACCACCATTATATCATTTCCGTAGTATGTTACAGAAAGATGGAATCCGTCCTTGTTATCCGCATAATAGTAGCCGTCGTTTCTGGAATAATTCACATCGAAGCCGGCATCTATGCACTTCGCCACGTATTCGTCGTATTCCGTCCTGGTGGTGTTTCCCACATAGATCACGAAGCCGTAATCAGCCTCCCATTCCACATGGCCCACCTGTGACCCGGGAGCGGGTACCATCCGGCCCAGTCTGCTGGTGGGCCACCTTAAGTCGCTCATGGGAATGGCTGCGGTGAGGGTCACCGACATCTCCTTATCTGAATCGTAATAGTACAGCTCCAGCTTATCACCCTCGCTGTTGAAGGCTGTCCATCCCCAATTTCCGTCTGATTCTCCTGCCTCGAACCCCAGGTCTCTGCACGCTTTCCTGTAATTACCGTAAAGCTCTTCAGAATAATGGTATACACTGCAGTCGAAGACTTCGCTGTTGTCCCTGTAAATGTGGCCGTATTCGGAATCCGGCACAGGAAGCTTGGCGCTCAGTCCGTCTGAAGGCCAGACCAGTTTCTCGTTGTGGTCCACACCGCCGTTCATGCCGAAGGCCAGGAGGAATACTATGATCAGGAGTAAAGCCACAGTCTGAAACACCTGTCTCATGTTGGGGATCCTGGTCTTTATGGTACCGTTTCCAAGAAGCAGCGCCGCCCCCACCAGACCTGTCTGCACCAGCCCGATCACACCGGCCAGGGGCGAACCACCAGTAGTGAAGGCCATAATGGTGCAGATGAAGAACACGACCAGACAGACTATCAGAAACTTCCTCATGAGGCTTCTTCTGAACTTCGCGATCCTGTCCTCCTCTTCCTGCTTTTCCTTCTTCTCCTTGTTATACTTGAGTTTCTCCAGTTCAACTTCCTTTTTGGCCTTGGCACGGATGCGCTCTATCTTGACGTCGTCGCTTTCAACTATGAGTTCTTTTGCGCCGCAGTAGGGACAGGTGAGGATCTGGCTGTCTTCTTCCACCTCAAGGGTCCCGCCGCAAGCTGCACATCTGAGTTGTATGGTTCTTTTGTTTGTAGTAGCCATTAAAAGTCTCCCTTATTTCATTATCGGAATTAAACCAGTCCCGTAAGACCTGCCAGCTTTTCAATGGCGTAGTACAGATCGTCGTCCGCCGCGCTGAAAGCGTCCACATATTCTTCGTATGAGCTGTCGAAGGTAAGTGCGGTCAGGTAGAATGCCAGGTACTTTCCATACACGTCATCTATCGCATCCGCCAGCTCTGTATCTCCTGCTTTTTCCGCCTGCTTCATGGCCTTGTCGTAGAGGGAAGATATGTTGTCATAATTGTCGCCGACAGTGTCTATATCGTCCTTGTGAAGTTCACAGACAGCATCCTTTGCAGCTTCCTCATCTCCGTTGTACGCCGCGTTTTCGAGGGCGTCGTAACGGTAGTTGGCCATGTCCACACCGATGTCCTCCAGGAGAATGGCATCGTCGATGACCGCCCCGCAGAAATCCTCAGCGATGATGTAAGGATCTTCGTCTCTGCCTGTTCCGTCTATGCCTCCCGTGATCAAATAGAGGGCTACAGCTCCGACGAAGACTGCAATGAGAATGGCGGAGATCAGTCCGGCCTTGGATTTTTTCTTTGGTCCGGAGGGCTGCTGTAACTTGGCCGGGTCATTGTAATATATCTGTCTGTTGGGGTTGGTCTCCTCTTCAGCGGCCGCCGCCTTCGTAACAGGCTTCTCCCGGCGGTCCTTGCTGTCCGCCAGTTCCGCCCAGGCGATCCTGGACTTCCCTGAACTCACTATTTCGCCGCAGTAAGGACACGTCTCCAGTCCATCCTCTATCTTGGCTCCGCATACCGGGCATCTTTTCATATTCGTGTCCTCCGTTTAAGTTGCGATATTTCTCCAAGAAATTTACCTTTTCCTGCAAAAAATGTCAATCAATTTTAAAGTCTGACTTCCACAGGGTCCCTTATCTCCATGCTGTTCCCGGTGACCTCGCAGTCGTAGGCCAGCACCTGCACTCCCAGTTCGGAGGCCTCCCTGAGAGCATCCGCAAAATCTCTGTGGATCGCCCTGTCCGGCTCGAAGTACTTCACGTCCTTCATCTGCACCACAAAGAGAAGATATGCCTCGTAGCCTTCCTTCAGGCACTCCGTAAGCTCGTGTATGTGCTTGATCCCCCGTTCCGTGGGAGCGTCCGGGAACCGGACCACCCCGTCATCCTCAAGGGTCACGCCCTTGACCTCCACGAAGGCCTTCCTGGTCTCCCCTGCCTCGTCCCTGTATTCCAGGTAAATGTCGAATCTTGAGTTCCCGAAGGTGACCTCGCGCTTCAGAAGAGTGACATCATCTTTGAACGCGCCTGAACTTATCCACTCACAGGCTGCTGCGTTGGGGATCTGGGAATCCATGTTCACCAGGCGTTCTCCCTTAAGCACGGCTACCAGATCATACTGAGTCCTGCGCCCAGGGTTGTCCGACTTCTCCAGATACACCTGTGCTCCGGGCACCAGCAGTTCTCTGCACCGGCCCGTATTTTTGACGTGGACCGTGACGGGCACGCCGTCGATCAACACGTTTGCGATGAAGCGGTTGGGACGGGATATGAACTTTCCTTCTGTGATATTTCTGTATTTCATCATTCTGCGGGAAATCCTATTGCCCTGAGGAACCCCTCAATAATTCCTCTGTAAGCTTCTTCGCCTGCCACCTCCCTGGACTGGGCGTGCTCCGCGCCGGGAATAAGGTGGATCTCGCTGTAGCCCTGCTGGGCCTCTTTCATGATCTGGCTGTTGGAAGGCTTGATGAAGCTGTCCTCCGCCCCGTGGATGAAGCATACCGGCACCCGGTTTTCTTTTAGAACGTCTACAGCCGACGTGAGCTTCATGTCATAGCCGTATCTGCTCTTCATGATGGAATTGACCAGGGGAGTGAGCCAGCTGACGCGGAAGTTTTTGTAGGTGGAATCCATCAGGTCGTAGAGGTTGCTGAACCCGCAGTCCGCCACAACGAATTTCACGTCCGGTGCGTACTTCAGTACGGAAAGTGAGATGCTGCTGCCCATGGATTCTCCGTGAAGTCCCAGGAGAATGTCCTTCCCGTAACGTTCATGGGTGTCTTCGATGAGTTTCAAAAGATCTTCAGACTCGAACTGGCCGAGGCTCACGGGAGTCTTTTCGTTCTCGCCGTGGCACCTCACGTCGTAGATCACGCAGTTGAAGCCCAGAGCCCTGTAGCAGCTCAGATACTTCACGCTTCCGTATCTGTTGGAGGTGAATCCGTGGGTAAGGATCATGAATCTTTTGCTCTCCTCCTCTGCCCTGATGAAGGTGCAGTGGAGCACGCAGCCGTCCTTGCCCTCGACGGTGTATTCCTCGGTGTCATAGGAATCGTAGTCTCCCCAGAGGCCGTGTTCCTTCTCCCAGGCCATCTCCTGATCCAGGGTCATGCCCTTTGGAAGAGCAGTGGACCGCGCAAAATACCCGGCCGCCGCATATGTCAGCACCGCCAGAACGACGATGATCGCTGTCAGCACTATCAAAAATGTGTTCATCTTTACTCTCCATGCTCAGTACAGTTCCGGCCTTCTGTGTTTCAGAAGTGGAAGCTGTTCCCTGATCTGATCAACATACTCCAAATCAATATCTCCGCATATAATGCCCGTCTTCTCATCACCGTGTGAGACGAAGTCGCCCCAGGGGCTGACAATGCAGGAATTACCGTAGGAATGATAGGGTCCGCTGCCGTCGCCCGCCCTGGCGTTGGCGGCCAGATAGATCTGGTTGTCGAGCGCCCTTGCCCTCATGGTCAGATCCCAGTGGGCAGGCCCTGTGGTCATGTTGAACGCCGCGGGGAGCACCACCAGTTTGGCTCCGGCCAGAGTCATCTTCCTGAACCATTCTGGGAATCTGACGTCATAGCAGATGGCGACTCCTATCTTGCAGAACCCGGTGCTCAGGACCAGCATCTCATGGCCCGGAGTCAGAGTGTCCGACTCCCTGAAGGCGATGCCTCCCTTTATGTCCACATCGAACAGATGGACCTTCCTGAACCGTCCCAAAAGCTCTCCTTCGGGGCCGAAACTGAATGAAGTATTGTATATCCGGCCGCCGTCGGACTCCGGGATGGAGCCTCCGATCAGGTATATCCCAAGATCTCCCGCAAGACGGGACATGAACTCCACGGTGGGGCCGTCCGAAGGCTCCGCACAGGCAGTGAAATATTTCGCGGAATACGGGCAGTTCCACATCTCCGGCAGGCTCACCACCTGTGCCCCGCCGTCTGCTGCCCGTTTCACGGACTCTGAAGCCAGGGTCAGATTGGCTCTTTTATCATCCGACCCTTCTATCTGGCATAATCCTATTCTGAACATGGTATTTCCCTCTTGGTCCTGTGTGAAGACCTGCGCAAAATATTTTGCTCTCCCTCTTGCGTATCATTATATTTCATAAAACACCTTTGTTGCAAGGATACTTGTAAAGAACAGTCTCTTTCTGAATCGAGTAGGGGCTAACTTGTAGCCCCTCTCACACCACCGTACGTGCCGTTCGGCATACGGCGGTTCAACCCAATAAGTAGTAATCTACACAGCTG
>CAJOKT010000001.1 GCA_905235115.1 uncultured Peptostreptococcaceae bacterium | reverse complement strand
GACGCCGGTGAGCTCTTACCTCGCCATTTCAACCTTACCACAGCCTGACTGTTTCGGCGGAGTGTTTTCTGTTGCACTTTCCCTATAGTTACCTACGCCGGACGTTATCCGGCACCCTTGCTCTGTGGAGCCCGGACTTTCCTCACATTGAATGCGCGACCGTCTGCCGGACCGGGAATCATTATATAATAAAGAACCGGAAAAGTAAAATGTATTATTTTGTGAAAAAATTTATTATATAGTATAATAACTTAAAAAAGGGACGTTTGGACGAAAGAGCAGGACTATGACTATGAACATCATACTTAAAAGATCTCTGACGATCCTAATTATTCTGGGACTAATTCTGACCCCGGGATCGTTTTTTGCGCCTGATAATGCATATGCGGCTTCGCCCCCGGACAGCGTTGCATACACAGGTTTCTGCAGGTCGTTCAGTACACCCGGAGATCTTTCGGACCATGTGGATGACGGAACACCGGCCCGTTTATATCCGTCAAAAATTAACAGAATCTTAGCGGAGAGCCGATGTTTTTAGCAGATATTTTGCGGTATGATTAATAAAATGTTATGCGGAGGTTTGTGAAATGAGACTAGGAATCGATGTAGGATCAACCACCGTAAAGGCGGTCGTCATGGATGACGCCGATCAGATCATATACAAGAGATACGAAAGACACATGTCCGGCGTCTTTGAGAAGACCTGTGAGATCCTTCAGGATATCAAGAAAAAGACAGGGGACGGTGAATACAGAGTGGTCATTACAGGATCTGGCGGACTGGCTTTGGCGGACTGTCTGGATCTTCCTTTTGAACAGGAAGTGGTGACCTGTTCTTTGGCTGTCAAAAAATTCATTCCTGAGACTGACTGTGTCATCGAGCTTGGAGGCGAGGACGCCAAGATAACGTTTTTCGGCCAGTCCATCGAGCAGAGGATGAACGGGACCTGCGCCGGAGGCACGGGGGCTTTCATCGACCAGATGGCCATACTGCTGAATACCGACGGAGAGGGGCTGAACGAGGCTGCGAAGGACTACGACACGATCTATCCCATTGCTGCCCGCTGCGGTGTCTTCGCCAAGACGGACATCCAGCCCCTCATCAACGAGGGAGCTTCACTTCCCAATCTTGCGGCCTCCATATTCCAGGCCGTTGTGAACCAGACCATTTCGGGTCTCGCCTGCGGCCACAAGATAGAAGGCCACGTGGCCTATCTGGGAGGTCCTCTCAGCTACATGTCGGAGCTCAGAAACAGGTTTACCGACACCCTGGGGCTTAAAGATGACGAGGTCATTTTCCCTGAAAACGCAAAATATTTCGTAGCGATAGGAGCATCTGTCCTGGCAGAGGACAAGCCCGAGATGATGCTTTCAAAGCTCATAGAGGATCTTTCAGGTTTGGACGGATCCCAGACCGTAACATCCAAGAGGGCGGAACCGCTCTTTAAGAATGAGGAGGAATACCGGGAGTTCAGGGAGAGACACGCAAAGGCGACTATCGGAAGAGAAGAGATGAAGGATCAGCACGGCCCGCTGTACCTGGGTATCGATGCCGGATCCACCACCACCAAGCTCGCCCTGATAAACAAAGACAAAAAGCTGGTATACGACTTCTACAGAAACAACGACGGAAATCCCCTTGAAGTAGTGAAGGGTGCTCTGAAGGATATCTACAGCCTTCTTCCGAAGGATTGTTACATAGCCAGAACATCCGTTACCGGCTACGGTGAAGGTCTCATCATGGCAGGCTTCAGGGCGGATAATGGCATGATCGAGACCATGGCCCATTATAAGGCTGCCGAGGAGTTCCTGCCCGGAGTAGACTTCATCCTGGACATAGGCGGACAGGATATGAAGTGCATGCGTATCAGAAACGGCGCCATCCACAACATCATGCTGAACGAGGCGTGCTCATCAGGCTGCGGTTCCTTCATAGAGACATATGCCAGATCAGTGGATCTTCCTGTAAAAGAGTTCGCAAAGGTTGGCCTCATGGCAGAGAGCCCTGTGGATCTGGGGACCAGATGCACCGTGTTCATGAACTCAATGGTCAAACAGGCCCAGAAGGAGGGTGCATCCATAGGCGACATCGCTTCCGGTCTGTCATATTCCGTCATCAAGAACGCTCTTTATAAGGTGATAAAGCTCAGGAATCCGGACGAGGCAGGAGAAAAGATCGTGGTCCAGGGAGGTACCTTCCTCAACGAATCCTGCCTGAGAGCCATCGAGAAGATCCTGGGAAGAAACGTGGTGCGGCCTGACATTGCAGGCCTGATGGGCGCCTACGGTGCTGCTCTTAATTCACTGGAGGAGGCCGCAGATGGCGAGAGATCCACCATTCTCACCGAGGAGGAACTGGATAACTTCTTCTACAGTTCCAAAAACGGCCGATGCCACGGCTGCAGCAATAACTGCCTTCTTACCATTACGAACTTCGGGGAGAAAGCGAGATACGTGACAGGCAACAGGTGCGAGAAGGGTGAAGGGCTGGGAGACGCCCACTCAGACGTTCCAAACCTTTACCAGTACAAGCTTGAAAGGCTCTTCAGCTACGAACCGTTAAGCGAGGAAAAGGCCGTCAGAGGTCACATAGCCCTTCCGAGAGTTCTGAACATGTACGAGGACTATCCTTTCTGGTTCACGTTTTTTACCAAACTGAAATACAGAGTTGTACTGAGCCCCATGTCTTCCAAGAAGATATACGAGAAGGGCATGGAGTACATCAGTTCCGACACAGCCTGCTACCCGGCGAAGATCGTACACGGACACATCAAGACACTGGTAGAGATGGGTGAGAAAAAGATCTTTTATCCCTGCATAAACTACGAATACGTGGAGGACAAGGACGCCCCCAATCACTATAACTGCCCCGTGGTGGCCACTTATCCGGAGGTCATCGCCAACAACATGGGCCGCGATCTGGAAAAGGCCGGTGTCACTTTCCTTCATCCTTTCGTTCCCTACGATAACGACGAGAGACTTGTAAGAAGGATGATGGAGCTCATGGAGGGGACTGAAGCGGGGATCAGCCGCCTGGAAATAGAGCAGGCGGTGAAGGCCGCGAGAGAAGAACAGGCCAGATTCAAAAAAGACGTGAGAAAGGAAGGCGAAAGAGCCTTAAGATACGCCAGAGCCAAGGGACTTAGATCCATCGTTCTCGCCGGAAGACCTTATCACCTTGACAGCGAGATAAATCACGGCATAGACAAGCTCATAACATCTTTTGACATGGTTGTACTGTCTGAGGACTCCATCTGTGACGAGGAGCCAATGGAGAGGCCCATCAGAGTTCTCGACCAGTGGACCTACCATTCCAGACTTTACAGAGCCGCAAACGTTGTATCGGGAATGGATGATGTGGAACTGATCCAGCTCAACTCCTTTGGCTGCGGCGTGGACGCGATCACCACTGATGAGGTCATGGAAATACTGGAGAACTCCAACAAGCTCTATACGCTGATCAAGATCGACGAAGGAAACAACCTGGGAGCTATCAGGATCAGGATCAGATCTCTCAAGGCTGCCATGGAGGAGAGGGAGAAGAACGGGGTGAAGCCGGTTCCGGCCAGGAAACCCTACATCAGGAAATACTTCACGAAGGAGATGAAGAAGGATTACACCATACTGGTGCCGCAGATGAGCCCCATCCATTTTACCTATCTGGAGGAGAGCCTCAGAGCCTGCGGATACAACGTGGTCCTTCTTCCCGAGGACACCAACGGCGAAGGCATACAGGAGGGCCTGAGATACATCAATAACGATGCCTGCTATCCCACGCTTATCACGCTGGGACAGATGATCAAGGAGCTCAAGACCGGGAACTATGATCCGGATAAGGTAGCCCTCATCATGTCGCAGACGGGAGGCGGATGCAGAGCTTCAAACTACGTTAGTCTTTTGCGTAAGGCCCTGAAGGATCTGGGTATGGAACAGATACCTGTCATCAGCTTCAACACCGGCATCCTGGAGCACAATCCCGGGTTCAGGATCGATGCCGGGATGGGGATCAGGCTTCTCATAGGGGCCATATACGGAGATATCATGCAGAGATGCCTCTACGCTACCAGACCCTACGAGAAGGTGCCCGGAGCGGCGGAAGCCGTCATGCAGAAGTACAAAGAGCAGATCCTTGAGAACTGCAGGAACGGAAGCATCAGACAGATGTGGAAGACCGCGCCTGAGATCATCCGGGATTTCGACAACGTTGAGAGGACCGCTGAGGTGAAGCCCAAGGTGGGCGTGGTCGGAGAGATCCTTGTCAAGTATCATCCGGACGCCAATAACAGGATCGTTGAACTCATCGAGAAGGAAGGCGGAGAAGCCGTGGTGCTGGAGCTTGTTGACTTCTTCATGTACTCCATGTACAACAAAAAATTCAACTATGAGCATCTTTCCGGAACAAGAAAGCAATATCTCATAAATATGGCTGGTATCAAGCTGGTGGAATATGCAAGAGGACCGGTCAGAAAAGCCCTGAGAGAATCCAGACACTTCACCGAGATGTCCCACATCGAGGACACTGCCAGAGCAGCATCTGCCATCGCCTCCAATGGCAACCAGTGCGGCGAAGGCTGGCTGCTTACAGGTGAGATGATCGAGCTCATAGAGAGCGGCGCAACGAATATAGCATGCCTGCAGCCTTTCGCCTGTCTTCCCAATCACGTTACGGGGAAGGGCATGATGAAGGCCATAAGGGAGAAATATCCGGGAGCGAATATCGTTGCCATAGACTACGACCCGGGTGCATCCAGCGTGAACCAGGTCAACAGAATAAAGCTCATGATGGCCAATGCCCGCTACGGGCTGAACAAGGAGGCCATCTGAAGCCTATATACCTCGTGATGCCGCCTCTTTCAAAAGGGGCGGCACGGTTTTTTGATAAATCTTGAAATCTCATGTATATAGGTGTATAATCAAGAAAAAATGAAATGAGGGAGGTGTCTCATGGGAAGACACGGTACTATCGCAGGAAGAAAGGCAGCTCAGGACTCCAAGAGAGCAGCCATGTTCACCAAATATGCCAAGGCCATCACTGTTGCGGCTAAAGAGGGCGGAGACCCGGACTACAACGCGTCTCTCAGACTTGCCATCGAAAAGGCAAAAGCGATCTCCATGCCCAACGACAACATTCAGAGAGCCATCAAGAAGGGCACAGGTGAATTGGGTAATGTCACATTCGAGGAAATGTCATTTGAAGGATACGGACTCGGCGGTGTGGCAGTTATAGTGGACGCACTCACAGACAACACTAACAGGACCACCTCATCGGTCCGCTCCATTTTCGATAAATACGGCGGCAATCTGGGAACACCCGGATGCGTTTCCTACATGTTCAGCTCCAAGGGAGTCCTTGTGGTGGACAACGAAGAAGGAGATCTTGACGAGGACACTGTCATGGAAGACGCTCTTGAGGCAGGAGCTGACGATATGGTCACAGAGGAAGGATCCTTCGTAATCTACACCGAACCCGCGGCTTTCGCTGACGTCCTTTCTCAGATGAAGGAAAAAGGATACGAGTTCGTTGAGGCGGATATCGAAAAGGTACCCTCCATGGAAGCCACTCCAAAGCCGGAAGACCTTAAGAGGCTTTCAAGGATGATCAATCTTCTTGAAGAAAACGAGGACGTACAGAAGGTCCACCACAACTGTGCAGTGGAGCTTGTTGAAGAGTAGACCGCTTATCCTGGAATATTCGTTAAAGGAGTTAAAAAGAACCTACAGTTGCGCATCGGGAGCCCATCGTCAGGCAGGCGTTATGTCAGGCCGTCTCAGAACGGAAGACAGAGGCCTGTTTGCAGGTACCCACCTATCAGTAGATAGGGCGTCTTTTTATCCTTGACGGTATCCCGGGATTTTTTAATGTAAGGGACGATATGAAACGGATCATAATCATCGACGGCAACAGCCTTGTGAACCGGGCATTTTATGCCATACAGAGGCCAATGATAACCAGGGAAGGCATATATACCCAGGGCATCTTTGGTTTTTTGAACATGCTCTATAAGATCGAGGAGGATTACAGCCCCGACTATGCGGCGGTGGCCTTCGACCTTAAGGAACCCACCTTCAGGCATAAGGAATACGACGGCTATAAAGCCAAAAGAAAGCCCATGCCTCCGGAGCTGGCAATGGAGATGCCTCTCCTCAAGGATATCTTAAGGGCCATGAACATCACCATATTGGAGAAGCCCGGTTATGAGGCGGATGACATACTGGGCACGGTCTCAAGAGTAGCGGAAGAGCAGGGGGTGGAGCCCATCATAATCACGGGAGACAAGGATTCCCTGCAGCTGGCATCGGAAACCACAAAGGTGCTGTTCACCAAAAAAGGAGTCACCGATTTTGACCTGTATGACAGCCGGAAGGTCGTTGAAAGATATGGCCTGACACCTCTCCAGTTCATCGATCTTAAGGGCATCATGGGAGACTCCTCCGACAACATTCCCGGAATCCCCGGAATAGGTGAAAAGGGAGGCATCGAACTTCTTACTCAGTTCGGTTCTCTCGAGAATATGCTGGAACACACGGATGAGATCAAAAAACCTGCCATGAGAGCCAAGGTGGAAGCAAACGCCGACCTGGCCCGACTGTCCAAGCATCTGGCCACCATCATCAGGGATGTGCCCATGGAGGTGGATCTTGAAGAGATGAAACTGGGAGAACCTGACTATGACAGGCTGAGAGAACTGTTCGAGAAGCTGGAGTTCAGGATGTTTCTCAGGAAACTGGGCATGAAGGGTCCCTCCAAGGTCGGGATAACTGTCCCTTCTGACCTTAAAAAGACGGTCATAGCTTCGTCTGAAGATCTGAAGGATCTGGATACTTTGAAAGGCAGAGAGGTCTTTCTCATGCAGTTCGGTGAGTTTTCCCACAGCTCCAAGGGAAGACCCGAGGGTCTGCTTTTCATGGGAGACGAGGCTTTCTATGTGGACCTGAATTCCGTAAGTTTTGAGGATCTGTCATCTGCCGTGGCCGTTCTTGACATGAAGATCTACGGGCATGACGTGAAGAACTTCCTTTACGGTATGATCTATTCGGTGGCTTCCTGTCTGGAGGTCACCTTCGACACAGCTGTATGCGAATACTGCATAGACCCCACCGATAAGAACTACAGCCTGGAGGCAGCCGCGTATAAGAGGCTGGGCTTCGAGCCCTCTTCCGGGCAAGAAAACTCCGGCCTTGGCATGCAGATGGATCTGTTCAGAGACAGCGCAGAAGATAACCTTGAGAGAGGTGTATTTTGCGCCGTGCTGGACCGCGCCCTGCGGGAGGTGCAGGAGAATGAACTTAAGAAACAGGACCTTGAAAAGGTGTTTTACGACTGTGAACTTCCCCTTATCCAGGTGCTGGCTTCCATGGAGGCCGCCGGCATCTGCTGTGATGCTGAGTTCCTGAAAGAATTCGGAGCAAGTCTGGAGGACAAGGTCAAAGAGCTTGAGAACGAGATCTATGAACTGGCAGGGGAGAAGTTCAATATCAAGTCCCCTATACAGCTTGGAGAGATCCTGTTTGAGAAGCTGGAGCTTCCCTTCGGCAAAAAAACCAAGAGAGGCTATTCCACCGGCGCTGATGTCCTGGAGAAACTCAGGGATAAGCATCCCATCGTGGACAAGATCCTGGAGTACAGGAACCTGACGAAGCTTGGCTCCACATATATCGACGGAATGCTGCCCCTGATCGCTGAGGACGGCAGGATACACTGCCATTTCCAGCAGACCGTGGCTCAGACAGGAAGGATCAGCTGCACGGAGCCCAATCTTCAGAACATACCTGTGAGGCAGGATCTGGGAAGGCAGATACGAAAGGCTTTCCACGCGGATCAGGGAAAGGTGCTCATCGGCGCGGACTACTCTCAGATAGAGCTCAGGATCCTGGCTCATATGTCAGGGGACGAGGCTCTCCTTGACGCTTTCAATAACAACGAAGACATACATAGACTTACTGCCTCCAGAGTTCTGGGCATTCCCTATGACCGGGTGACCCCGGGCGAGAGAGCCAGGGCTAAAGCCGTGAACTTCGGAGTGATCTACGGCATGTCCGGATTCGGCCTTTCAGAGGAGATCCATACATCCAGAAAGGAGGCCGAAGAATACATAAGAGAGTATTTCCTTAAGCATCCCAAAGTAAAGGAGTATCTGGATTCTTCAATAGAATCCGCCAAGGCCAAAGGATATGCTGAGACTTATCTCGGAAGGAAACGGATGATCAGGGAGATCACCGCTCCGAATTATATGACCAGGCAGTTCGGAGAGAGGCTTGCCATGAATACTCCCATCCAGGGTTCAGCAGCGGACATAATAAAAATCGCCATGAACAAGGTCTACTGGGAACTGAAGGAGAGATTCCCGGATTCCAGACTGATCCTGCAGATCCACGACGAGCTTATCATAGAAGCTGACATCAAAGATCAGGAGGAGATAGCCGATCTTCTCAGAAATTCCATGGAAGAGGCGGCGGACCTTAAGGTAAAGCTCACGGTGGACCTCAACAGGTCTGACAACTGGTATGATTTGAAATAAGGAGTTGTTTCGGGATGAAGGTCATTGGACTGACAGGGGGGATCGGAAGCGGCAAGAGCACGGTTTCCGAATATCTGGTCAGAAAAGGTTACAAGGTAATAGATGCAGATGCCATCTCCAGAGCCGCCACCGGTCCTGAAGGGCCTGCTCTTGAACCCATTCTCCTGGAATTCGGAGCAGGGGTCTTCAATGACGACGGCACTCTGGACCGGAAGACCATGGCGGACATAGTGTTTTCCGACGAAGAGGGAAGGCACAGACTTGAGGACATAGTCTGCACCATAGTGAAGGACGAATTCAGGGCCCGTGTGGAGCATCTTCGGGAAGAAGGACACAGGGGACCGGTTTTTTTCGATGCTCCTCTTCTCTTTGAAATGGGATTCGAGAAAGAGGTCGATGAAAGCTGGCTGGTGACTGCAGGCATCGAGATCAGGGTAGGCCGGGTAATGAGACGGGACGGCGTCACCAGGGAGGAGGTCATAAGAAGGATCGAGAACCAGATGCCGGACAGCGAAAAGGAAAAACTTGCTGACCACATCATCACCAATTCACTGGATCTGATATGGCTGTTCGAACAGGTGGATGCACTTCTGTCGATGGTTGGAGAGGGCTAAAATATTTTGTTGTTTTTTTGTATTTATTGTGATAGAATACTGTGTGTTCCATGTTTTGCCGGCATGATGGAATTGGCAGACGTGCGGGACTCAAAATCCCGTGGTGGCGACACCGTGTGGGTTCGACCCCCACTGCCGGCACCACTGAATCTGATAATGTTTAACTGAAGGAGTGTTAACCAATGGGATCGACAGCAGCACAATTATTACCTCTTGTAGCGCTTATTTTTATACTGTATTTCCTTATGATCAGACCTCAGAAGAAGAAGGATAAGCAGATCAATGAGATGCGCAAGAACCTGATGGTAGGCGATGAGATCGTGACTATCGGCGGTATCTACGGCAAAATCGTTAAGACAAAGGATGAGACGATAGTCATCCAGACAGGCGCTGACAGGATCAGACTGGAGATGGCCAGGTGGTCGGTTTCTTCCGTTGTTAAAGATGCTCCGCGCAAGGCGGCAGCTAAGGCCGAGGCCGAGGAAGTCAAGGAAGAGGATGCGCCCAAGAAGAGCATCAGACGTCTCAGAAAAGAGACTCCTGCCGAGGCCGAAGAAGTCAAGGAAGAGGTCGTGAACGCAGCAGCTGAGGTCACAGAGGCTGCAGAAGATCTTACCGAAGAACTGGAAGATTAAGACCCAGGAAGATCATTGCTTTAAAAACTCCTTGAAAACAAGGAGTTTTTCTTGTTTTTTGACATATCTGTTGATATAATATATTGTCTGTAATAATGCCTATCTATATGCATTTTTGCGGAACAAAATATTAATTAACGAATTGTGAGGTTATTGTAAATGAGTCAGAAAATGAAAGCTGTATTGTCGGTTCTCGTCATCATAGTTATCGCGTTCGGGCTTTTTGCCACGTTCCATGGGATCACCAAAGATGACGAAGGCAATTACATCGACGGCAAGGGCGCGCTCAAGTACGGGCTCGACATAAACGGCGGTGTGTATGTAGTAATGGAAGCTCAGACCGACGACCTGGATCTTTCTTCAGAGGAACTTAAAGAGCTGATGGAACAGACCCGTGCGGTCATCGACAACCGTGTAAATGAGCTGGGAGTCGCCGAATCATCAGTCACCATCGAGGGCACAAACAGACTGAGAGTAGAGATGCCCGGAGTTACAGATGCGGATGAGGCCATAGAGGCCATAGGAACAACAGCTCAATTGTTTTTCATGCTTTCAGACGGAACTGTGGTCCTGGATGGATCATATGTCCAAGATGCTCAGGTGGACACTGACGGATCATATTACAAGATCCTTCTTCAGTTCACTTCCGAAGGTGCTTCACTCTTTGAGGACGCCTCGAGGAAGGCATACAACAACGAGCCCGAGGTCGCTGTTGAGGGCATGAACTCCGATGAGATCGCCATAGTCCTTGACGGAACGGTGCTGACACATCCCCAGGTACGGTCGGTCATCTCCGGAGGCAGATGTGAGATCACCGGCAGATTTTCCAGAGAAAGCGCCACGACCCTTGCGGCCCTCATCAGAGGCGGCGCTCTACCTGTGGATCTGGTGGAGATCCAGTCATCCGTTCAGTCCGCCACTATCGGAGCCAATGCTCTGGACAAGTCCATCATCGCAGGCGGCATCGGTCTTATCATCGTATTCGCTCTGATGCTCCTGATGTACGGCATTCTGGGACTTATCGCGGATATCGCACTGGTGCTCTACGTCATCATGTTCATATGGGCAATGGTGGCATTCAATGTGGTCCTTACGCTTCCGGGTATCGCGGCTCTGATCCTTTCAATAGGTATGGCGGTGGACGCCAATGTCATCATCTTCTCCAGGATCAAGGAAGAGATCTGCGAAGGCAAGTCCATAAGGGTCGCTGTGGACAGTGGATTCAAGAATGCTCTCGTGACAGTTCTGGACGCTCAGATCACCACCCTCATTGCTGCAGTGGTCCTTTACGAGGTTGGAACGACTACGGTCAAGGGATTCGCCCTTACCCTTATGATCGGTATCGTGTTCAGTATCTTCACGGCTGTTATAATCTCTCAGCTGTTCCTGAGCCTTATTGCGGGAACTGAAAGATTCAGCCGGAACAAGTACTTCGGGGTCAACGAAGACGGAACACCCAAGCAGTTCATAAGCAAAAAATTCAGTTTCATAAAGAACAGGAAGATCTTCTACATCGCATCCTGCTGTATCATCATCCTGGGCCTGGTATTCTCCATGATCTTCGGAATGAACTACGGCATCGATTTCACAGGCGGCACGACCATCCAGGTGGATTTGGGCAGGCAGGTGGATATCTCTGAGGTCGAAGACACGATCAAGTCCTTCGATCTGGACCCTTCCATAATTTACACAGGCGAGGGCAACACCCAGATACAGATAAAGACCATCAAGGCTCTGGAGAATACCGAGAGAACAGAAGTGTTCGCGGCCCTTCAGGATAAATACGGTCTTGATGACAGTGCCCTGGTGGCTTCCGAGCAGTTCGGACCCTCTGTAGGTGACGAGCTGAAGGTCAACGCCTTCAAAGCTATTATTATCGCAGCTGTGGGAATGCTGATCTACATCATCCTGAGATTCAAGTCCTGGAAGTATGGGTTGAGCGCCATTGTAGGTGTTGCCCACGATGTTCTCATGGTGCTGGCATTCTATGCCATCTTCAGATACACCGTGAACAATCCCTTCATTGCGGCGATACTGACTCTGGTCGGATATTCCATAAACGATACCATCGTCATATTCGACAGGATCAGATATAACAAAAAATTATATCCAAAGAACAATAACGAGACCAATATCGATCTCTCCCTGAACCAGACACTGAACAGGACCATCATGACGTCCCTTACGACTCTTGTTGTAATGATCCCGCTTCTCATCATGGTGGGAGGTTCCATAAGCGAGTTCATAATTCCTCTCATGGTAGGCGTCATAGTCGGATGCTACTCATCTATCTTTATCTGCGCTCCCATGTACTATGACCTGAACAGAAAGGACGAAATGTCCAAGTACATGCTCAAACAGGAAGAGAGAGAGAGGGCTGAGAGAAGAAAAGAGAAAGCCAGAGAGGCCGCAAAGGTCAAGGAATCAACCGCGCCCTCAAAGGAAGGCGGCCAGAGCAAACCCAAGAACAAGTCAAAGGCTAAATCCAAATCCAAATCAAAGCAGAAGAATAAATAACAGGCCAAACGGTGCAGAAGACAGAAGGAATAAAGCTTACAAAAGAAATGTTCCTTGAGGAACTCTTAAAAATAAATCCCAACTACAACACCGAAAACATTGAGAAGGCATTCGTCGTTGCGGACAGGCTCCACGACGGGCAGTTCAGGCAGTCGGGAGACCCGTATATCACCCATCCGGTGAACGTGGCATACATCCTGGCGCAGCTGGGCATGGACGAAGATACGATCATCGGTGGTCTTTTGCATGACGTGGTGGAGGACACCGAGTACACCGAGGAGCAGCTCATAGCCGATTTCGGCGAGGAGATCTGCGCCCTGGTAGACGGCGTCACCAAGCTGGGAAACATCAAGTTCGCCTCCAGGGAAAACATCCAGGCGGAGAACTTCAGAAAGATGTTCCTGGCCATGTCCAAGGACATAAGAGTTCTGGTGATAAAACTGGCGGACAGGCTCCATAACATGAGGACCCTTCAGTACAAATCACCTGAAAAAATCAAGGAGAAGGCCACAGAGACACTGGAGATCTATGCTCCTCTTGCGGCAAGGCTGGGCATATTCTCCATCAAATTCGAGCTGGAGGATCTGTCCCTTAAGTTCCTGCATCCCGAAGAATACGAGGACCTGGTGGTCCGCATCAGCCAGATGAAGACCGAGAGAGAAACGGTGATCAACAACGTGATCGCCGAGATCCGGGAATCCCTGGACGACATGGGCTTCAAGTATGACATCTACGGCAGGGCCAAGCACTACTATTCCATCTATAAGAAGATGAAGTACCAGCACAAAGATCTGGACGAGATATTCGACCTGATCGCAATCAGGATCATCGTGGATTCCGTCAGAGACTGCTATGCGGTGCTGGGCATAGTCCACACCATGTGGACGCCTATCCCGGGCAGGTTCAAGGACTATATCGCCATGCCAAAGCCTAACATGTATCAGTCCATACATACCACGGTGATCGGCGAGAACGGTGAACCATTTGAGATCCAGATCAGGACTCAGGAGATGCATCAGGTGGCTGAGTACGGAATCGCTGCTCACTGGAAGTATAAGGAGGGGAAGACATCCGCTGAGATCAACCAGGATGAGATAAAGCTGGCCTGGCTCAGGCAGTCCCTTGAGCTTGAAAAGGACTCCGAGGACTCTCAGGACTTCCTCGAAAACGTGAAGATGGATCTTTTCGCATCGCAGGTGTTTGTTTTCACTCCTCAGGGCAAGGTGCTGGAGCTTCCCGCAGGATCGACTCCTCTGGACTTCGCCTTCAAGATCCACTCAGATGTGGGATACAAGTGCGTGGGAGCAAAGGTCAGCGGCAAGATGGTGCCCATCGACTATGTTTTGAACAACGGAGACATAGTGGAGATCATCACGTCCCAGAATTCATCAGGGCCTTCCATCGACTGGCTCAAGATAGTCAAGACATCCAACGCCCGGAACAAGATTCGTTCCTTCCTCAAGAAGGTCAACAAGGATGCCAACATAGAGAAGGGCCGGGATCTCGTCGAGAAGTATCTCAGGAAGAGAGTGCAGGACTACAATCTGGTATATAAGGATGCCTACATCAGGCGGGCCATGAAAGAATCCAAGTTCTCCACACCCGAGGAAGGCTGGTCGCAGCTTTCCAACGGAGGAGCGCTGGTCAGCAAGTTCTGCAGCCTCCTTATCGGCTACTACGAGGAGGAGACCAAGCAGGAGCTTCCCAAAACTAACGAAGAGATCATGGAGGATCTCAAGGCACAGGAGGCCAGGAGAAGCAGGATCGAACGCAAAAGATCCGGCGGCGCAGGAGTCATCGTGGAAGGCGCGGACAACCTGATGATCAAGCTGGCTAAGTGCTGCAGCCCGGTCCCCGGTGACGAGATCGTAGGATACATAACCAAGGGAAGGGGCATTTCGGTCCACAGGAAGGACTGCACCAACATAGTCAATCTTCCGGAAGACGAGAAGCCCAGACTTATAAATGTCCAGTGGGAGGACGTGAAGGAAGGAAAGTCTTATGACGTGTCTGTGACCATTACAGGCAGTGACAGGAGAGGTTTCCTTTCGGATATCTCCAAGACCTGCGAGAATCTGGACGTGGACCTTACGGGAGTCAACGCAAGGACCGGTCCGGACGGCTCCATGAGCATGAATATAACTATTTCCATTTCGTCCATCCAGGAGATGGACAGGATCCTGAGGGCCTTAAGAAACGTGGAAGGCGTAGAGAAAGTATACAGGGCAAGGAGCTGACATGAGAGCGGTAGTTCAGAGAGTAACAGCGTCCTCAGTCACCGTTGGAGGCGATGTGAAAGGTTCCATCGGAGAGGGGCTCGCGGTGCTCCTCGGCGTGGAGAGCGGAGACGGCGAAAAGGACCTGGAATACATGATAGATAAGGTATCGGGACTGAGAGTTTTCGATGATGAAGACGGCATCATGAACCTTTCCGTTCTGGACACTGGAGGAGCGGTGCTGTCCATCTCACAGTTCACACTTCTTGGAGACGTGAGACGGGGCAAGAGGCCCAGCTGGATCAGAGCAGAGAGGCCCGGGACCGCGAATGAGCTTTACAGGAGATTCAACGACGGATTGAGAGCGAAGGGTATCCATGTGGAGGAAGGCGTTTTCCAGGCGGATATGTCGGTCGCGATCGTAAATGATGGGCCTGTCACCATACTTTTGGACAGCAGAAAGTTATTTTAGACATATGAAGATACTTCATTACATCACAGGACCCATAGAAGTGAACACCTATCTGGTGTATGACGAGGAGACAAAGGATTGTTTCATTCTGGACCCCGGAGCTTATAGACAGGAGATCACGGACAAGATAAATGAGCTGGGACTCAGACCCGGATATATTTTGCTCACCCACGGCCACGGGGACCATATCGGCGGCGTCGCCCGCTTCAGAAAGGAATTTCCTGATATAAAGGTCGTCGCAAACAGAAACGAAGAAGAGCTTCTTGAGGATCCGGCAAAAAATGATTCCACGGCCATGTTCGGAAGAGCTGTCACTGTGACCCCGGATATCCTGGTGGACGACATGGACACCATGAAGATAGGGAACATGGAACTCCTCTTCATCTTCACCCCGGGACATACGCCGGGAGGACAGAGCATACTGGTGGACGGTCATCTTTTCGCAGGGGATACATTGTTCAGGTTCTCCGTGGGAAGGACGGACTTCTGGGGAGGAAGCTTCCCGCAGCTCAAAAGATCCATAGTTGAGAAGCTTTTCACACTTCCTGACGACACTGTGGTGCTTCCGGGACATATGGAGCCAACCACCATTGGGGAGGAAAAGAAGTACAACCCTTTTGTCATATGAAGGGCTCATGGGGGATACTTACCGGTGTGAAACCGGTGAAACTCACAAGAGAACTTTTCAGGGGAAACCCGTATAACGGAAGGCAGCCGCATCCTAAAGACGAGGTGAAAAGGATCCTCATGGAGGAGGACGGACTTTCGGAGGACAAGGCGGACCTTCTCATAGAAATATACGAATACCAGCAGGAGGTGCTCCAGGGAGACCGGTACACCCAGGCAGGAATATACATAGGGATACCGTTCTGCCCCACAAGATGCCTCTACTGCAGCTTCACATCCAATCAGAAGCCGGATCCTGAGATCAAAAGATATCTGGAGGCTCTTCACAAGGAGATCGCCTATGTGGGAAGCAGGATGAAGGATACCGGCCTGGGGATCGAGACTCTTTACATCGGCGGCGGCACACCCACCACGCTCGACCCCGGGGAGCTCAGTGAGCTTTTTGACTGCATCAGGTCTGAGATGGACGTTTCAGGACTCAGAGAATTCACCATGGAAGCAGGAAGGCCCGATACCATCGACCGGGATAAGCTCATGGCGGCTAAGGAAGCCGGAGTCACGAGGATATCCATCAATCCGCAGACCATGAAA
This sequence comes from uncultured Peptostreptococcaceae bacterium, assembly GCA_905235115.1. Lineage (GTDB taxonomy): Bacteria > Bacillota > Clostridia > Peptostreptococcales > Anaerovoracaceae > RUG754. The sequence continues at coordinate 155,200 of CAJOKT010000001.1, read as the reverse complement.
CAGAAGACACTGGATATCATAGGCAGACGGCATACCGTGGAAGATATCTACAGGGCTTTCGATGCTGCGAGGGAGTCCGGGATCGGAAACATCAACTGCGACCTCATCGCCGGTCTGCCGGATGAGACCCCGGAGGACTTCGATGATTCCCTCGCAAAAGTGCTTGCGCTTGGTCCCACAGACATAACCGTCCACACGCTCGCTCTAAAGAGGGCATCCCGCCTTATCCAGCAGGACAGTCAGTATCACCTGAGCCATTCAGATGCGGCTAAGGAGATGATAGAGAGGAGCTCGGATGTTTTGCGCAGGGCGGGGTACAGACCTTATTATCTCTACAGGCTCAAGCGGATGGCCGGAGCCCTGGAAAACACCGGATGGTGCAGGGAGGGCAGCGCCGGGATCTACAACATAAGGATAATGGACGAACAGCAGTCCATAGTGGCGCTGGGCGCGGGAGGAATGTCCAAGGTGTACTTCCCGAAGGAAAACCGGCTCGAGAGGGTGCCCAACGTGTCAAATTACGAAGTTTACATCGATCGTCTGGACGAGATGCTTCAGCGTAAGGAAACAGGGATCTTTGAAATGGTTCCTGAAATATATAAACAGTCAGAGGACTTAAAAAGGAGGTAACCAAAATGCTTACTAATGCACCAAAAGGAACAAAAGATATCATGCCCCAGCAGGTGTACAAATGGCATTACATAGAGGAAAAATGGAGGAATATCTGTGAGAGATACGGATTCAAGGAGATCCGTACTCCCATGTTTGAACATACCGAACTTTTCCAGAGAGGAATAGGAGATACCACCGACGTCGTACAGAAGGAAATGTACACCTTCAACGATCACGGCGGACGTTCCGTGACTCTCAAACCCGAGGGAACATCCCCCGCAGTCAGGGCCTTCATCGAGCAAAAAACTTACGCCGAGGTACAGCCCACCAAGGTCTACTATGACATTCCCTGTTTCAGATACGAAAAACCCCAGAGCGGCCGTCTCAGAGAGTTCCACCAGTTCGGAGTGGAGACCTTCGGGACCCCCAACATGGTGGCTGACGCTGAGATCATCGCCATCGGTTACGATTTCTTAAAGAGCATGGGCGTCACAGACCTCACTCTCGAGATCAACTCCGTAGGCTGCCCCAAGTGCAGGGGAGCATACCGCCAGAAGCTGAGAGACTTTCTGCTTCCGGTATATGATCAGCTCTGCGAGACCTGCCAGTCCAGATATGAGAAGAATCCCATGAGGATCCTGGACTGCAAGTCACCCATCGACCAGGCTCTGGTAGTGGATGCGCCCATGATGCTGGATAATCTCTGCGACGAGTGCAGAGACGCCTTCGAGGAACTCAAGGAAAACCTGGACGCCATGGAGATCCCGTACGTTGTGAACCCCAGGATCGTAAGAGGACTTGACTACTATACCAAGACCGCCTTCGAGTTCGTATCCAACTCCATCGGAGCTCAGGGAACCGTCTGTGGCGGCGGAAGGTATGACAACCTGGCCGAGGAAGTCGGCGGACTTCCGATCCCCGGCGTAGGCTTCGGTCTTGGCAAGGAGAGACTCCTGATGCTCATGGAAGCCAACGGAGTGGTCATTCCCGAACCCGCCCCCTGCGATGCGCTCATCGCCACCATGGGAAGGAACGCCAGACTGGCTGGGCAGAAGATCATGAGAGACCTGAGAGAGCAGGGTGCCAAGGTCCAGATGGATGACCTTCAGAGAAACTTCAAGGGCCAGTTCAAATACGCCGACAGGATCAACGCCAGATACACCATCGTACTTGGCGACAACGAGATCGAGAAGGGCGCTGCGACCCTCAAGAACATGGAGACCGGCGACCAGGTCGAAGTGATGTTTGAAGATCTTTATGAAGCAATCACTGAATAGAGGAGATTCTAATTAATGAGCATTATCTATAAGCGCACATCCATGTGCGGAGAGTTAAATATCAACAATGTGGGACAGGAAGTTGTCCTCAACGGCTGGGTGGCAAAGAGAAGGAATCTCGGGTCCCTGATTTTCGTGGACCTGAGGGACAAGACAGGCATCGTCCAGGTCACCTTTGACGAGAACGTACCCAAGGAGGTTTTCGATCTGGCTGATTCCGTCAGGTCCGAATACGTCATCGGAGTCAAGGGAGTTGTACGCGAGAGAAGCGCCAAGAACGACCAGATCGCCACCGGCGACATCGAAGTGGAAGCCACTGACATGATCGTTTACAGCGAGTCAGATACTCCGCCCATCTATATCAAGGATGACGATGACGCTGCTGACAGCCTCAGGATGAAGTACAGATATCTGGACCTGAGGAAGCCCCACATGCAGAGAAATCTTTCCTTCAGACATAAGCTGGTGAAGGTCACGAGAGACTATTTCGATGAGAACGGCTTCACCGAGGTGGAGACTCCTTATCTTATCAAGTCCACTCCCGAGGGAGCCAGGGACTATATCGTGCCCTCCAGGACTTTCCCCGGAGAGTTCTACGCTCTTCCTCAGAGTCCGCAGCTCTTCAAGCAGCTTCTTATGGTGGGCGGGACCGACAGGTACATGCAGGTGGTGAAGTGCTTCAGGGACGAGGACCTGAGAGCTGACCGCCAGCCTGAGTTCACGCAGATCGACCTGGAGATGTCCTTCGCAGACCAGGATACGGTCATCGAGGTCCAGGAAGGCTATCTCAAGAGAGTCTTCAAGGAATGCCTTGGCGTTGACATCCAGATCCCGCTTCAGAGGATGCCCTGGGACGAAGCCATGGAGAGATTCGGCTCCGACAAGCCGGACCTCAGGTTCGGATTCGAGCTCAAAAAATTAAACGACGTGGTGGAGAACTGCAGCTTCAAGGTATTCACCGACTGCCTCGCTTCCGGCGGAGATGTGAGAGGGATCTGCGTTGACGGAGGATCTGAATTCTTCTCCAGGAAGGATATCGACAAGCTCACCGAAATGTCTAAGCACTACGGCGCAAAAGGTCTCGTCTGGATCAGACTTAACGCCGATGGAATCACATCTTCCGCAAACAAGTTTTTTGCACCGGAAGAACTGGCGGAGATCGCCAAGGTCTTCGACGCGAAGGAGGGCGACCTGATCCTCATCGTGTCCGACAAGGCGAAGGTCACCTACGACACCCTGGGCTTCCTGAGAAGAGAGTGCGCGGGCCGCATGGGACTTCTGAACGACAAGGAATACAAGCTTCTCTGGGTAGTGGACTTCCCCATGTTTGAGGAAGACGAGGAGACAGGCAGACTCAAGGCCATGCATCATCCCTTCACATGCCCCAAACTGGACCAGCTTGACCTTCTCAAGACTGATCCCCTTAAACTCAAGGCCGATGCTTACGACATCGTCCTGAACGGAGTGGAGCTGGGAGGAGGATCCGTACGTATCCACGACAGGAAGCTTCAGAAGATGATGTTCGAGGCCCTCGGGCTCACGGACGAAGAGTGCGACGAGAAATTCGGCTTCCTCATCGAAGCCTTCAAGTACGGTGCGCCGCCTCACGCAGGACTGGCCTACGGACTTGACAGATTCGTGATGCTTCTTCTGGGTGAACCCTCCATCAGAGAAGTCATCGCTTTCCCCAAGAACCAGAACGCACAGTGCCTGGTATCCGGAGCGCCTTCCGTAGTGGACGACGCGCAGCTTGAGGAACTGGGAATTGAGGTCAGACATGAATAAGATAGGAGTGCTGGGAGGGACATTCGATCCAATCCACAACGGCCACGTTGCTCTGGGGCTCGCCGCCATGGAGGAGGTCGGACTGGATAAGCTGATCGTCATGCCCGCCCACATCCAGCCTTTCAAACAGCACAGGAAGATCGCACAGGACGAACACAGACTGGCCATGGCCCGCCTTGCCTTCGAGGGCAGGGAAGGAGTTGAGGTCTCGGATTTTGAAATGACAAAGGGAGACATCTCATATTCCTACGATACCATGTCCTACCTCAGGACGATCTATCCCTACGACGACCTCTATTTCGTCATGGGCACGGACTCCTTCCTGAAGGTGGACAGGTGGTACAAGGGCGAGGACCTGCTGGAGGAGTTCAGCTTCATAGTGAGCTCCCGTCCGGGCTATCCTGAAAAGGTGCTGGAGTCGAAGATCAGGTTTATAGCAGAAGACTACGGAACTGAGATCATAAGGCTCAGGACCAAGATGCCGGAGATCAGTTCCACAGAGATCAGAGACGCCGCACTTTTCGGCGAGTCCATCAGCCATCTGGTACCAAGGGCCGTGGAAGAATACATATACAAGAACGGGCTTTATGATGAAGACTGATCTTAAGGAGAGGCTCCTAAGCTACATGGATCAGAACCTCACACCTGAGCGCAGAAAACACACCGAGGGTGTCAGGAAGATGGCTGGGAAACTGGCCCATAAGTACGGAGCAGACGCTGAAAAGGCCGACATCGCGGCCATAAGTCACGACTTCTTTAGATACATGGACGGAGAGGAACTTAACACCTTCGTAAGAGCCAACGGGCTTTCCGACAAGTATCTGGATAACCCGGCCCTTGCTCACAGCAAGGTGGCATCCATCAGGCTGAGATCTGATTTCGGCATCGAGGATGAAGACATTCTGAACGCCGTGTCATACCACACCACCGGAAGGCCCGGCATGTCCGTTCTGGAGAAGGTGATCTACCTGGCGGATGCCATAGAGGAAGGCAGAAGCTATCCGGGTGTGGATGAGATCAGGAAAGCGGCTGAGGAAGGGCTGGACCGGGGAGTTCTGAGATCCCTTATGAACACCAGGGAACATATTATTTCCAAGGGAAGGTTCCTTGATGAAGATACACTTAAAACCATAGATTTTATGAAGGAGAACTTAATGACAAACAGAGAGTATGCATTGCTCGCAGCTGAGACCTTATCCAGGAAGAAGGCTCAGGACCTGGTGCTGATCGACATCAGTGAGAGATCCGGTTTTGCAGATTATTTCCTCATCGCTACCGGAGGCTCCTTAAGAATGATCAATTCTTTGTCTGACGACGTGGAGGCTGCCATGGAAGCGGCGGAACTTCCCATCAAGTCCGTTGAGGGAAAGAACGTGTCCGAATGGATCCTTCTTGACTTCGGCGACCTTATAGTCAACCTGTTCACTCCCGAAATGAGAGAAAAGTACAACATTGAAAAGATCTGGGCAGACTGCCCTATGGAGCAGATCGAGGCATAAGATATGAAAGAACGTTACGAATTCACGGAAGTTGAGAAAAAATGGCAGAAGATATGGGAAGAGCAGGGTGTCTTCAAGACAGAAGAGGATCCCTCAAAGGAGAAGTTTTACTGTCTCGAGATGTTCCCTTATCCTTCGGGGAAACTTCATATGGGCCACGTAAGGAACTATTCCATCGGTGATGTGGTGGCCAGGTTTAAGAGGATGGATGGATACAGCGTCCTTCATCCCATGGGCTTTGACTCCTTCGGCCTTCCGGCCGAAAACGCAGCCATCGAACATGGGATCCACCCCTCAAAGTGGACCTGGGAAAACATCCACGACATGGAAGAACAGCTGAGAGAGCTTGGCCTTTCCTATGACTGGGACAGAGAGTGCTGCACATGTTCGGAGGATTACTACCGCTGGATGCAGTGGATATTCATCCAGTTCTACAAGAGAGGGCTGGCCTATAAGAAGGAGAACCCGGTGAATTGGTGTCCCTCCTGCCAGACAGTGCTCGCCAACGAGCAGGTGGTGGACGGCGCATGTGAAAGATGCCACACTCCGGTTATCAAAAAGAATCTGAGCCAGTGGTATCTGAAGATAACCGATTACGCTGACAGGCTTCTGGAAAACATTGACAACGGTTCCCTGGACGGATGGCCCGAAAAGGTCAGGCTCATGCAAAAAAACTGGATCGGGCGTTCCTACGGCTGCGAAGTGGACTTCAAGGTGAAGGATTCCGATGAAGTACTTACCGTATTCACCACAAGAGTGGATACCATCTACGGGACCACCTTCATGGTGTTGGCGCCGGAGTATCCCACGGTTCTCGAGAACGTCAGGGGGACCGAGTATGAAAAGCCCGTTCTCGACTATATCGACAGAGTCGATCACATGAACGAGATCGAGCGTACATCCACCACAGCCGAGAAGACCGGCGTTTTCATCGGCAAGTACGCCATCAACCCATTCACGCATAAAGAAATGCCCATCTTCATTTCCGACTACGTCCTCATGGGCTACGGAACAGGAGCAGTCATGGGCGTGCCTGCACATGACCAGAGAGACTTCGAGTTCGCTGTGAAGTTCGGACTGGAGATCACTCCCGTTGTGGATCCGGGAGATCCTGAGATTGACGTAAACGACCTGAAACAGGCCTGCGCCGCATCCGGGACCATGATCAACTCCGGAGAGATCACCGGAATGAATTCCAACGACGCAATTCCCTACATGATAGAGAAGGCTGAGCGCGAGGGGCTGGGCCACAGGAAGGTTAATTACAAACTCAGAGACTGGCTGATCTCCAGACAGAGATACTGGGGAACACCTATTCCCATGATCTGCTGCGAGACCTGCGGCTGGGTGCCCGAAAAGGAAGAGAACCTTCCCGTGCTGCTTCCCACTGACGTGAAGTTCACAGGGAAGGGAGAATCGCCTATAGCAACGTCTCCCACCTTTAGAAAGTGTACATGTCCCAAGTGCGGCGGACCTGCCGAGAGGGAAGTGGACACCATGGATACGTTCCTGGATTCCTCATGGTATTTTTTGCGGTACTGCGACCCGAAGAATACTGAGAAGCCATTCGAAAAGGAAAAGGCCGACCGTTGGATGCAGGTGGATCAGTACATCGGCGGAGTAGAACATGCCATACTGCACCTGATGTATTCAAGATTCTTCACCATGGTGCTTCATGACATGGGAATGGTCGAGACAGAAGAGCCTTTCAAGAACCTTCTTACCCAGGGTATGGTGAACAAGGACGGAAGGAAGATGTCCAAATCCATCGGCAACGTTGTCACCCCCAGGGAGATCATCGACAAGTACGGCGCGGATACCGCAAGGCTTTTCATATTGTTCGCCGCTCCGCCGGAGAAGGAACTGGACTGGTCAGACGCTGGAGTGGAGGGATCCTTCAGATTCCTTACCAGAGTCTACAGACTGATCTACGAACTTAAGGCGAGAGACCTTAAGGATGGTGAAGCTTATGTTAAGACAGCGGCGGACAAGGCTCTCAATTATAAGCTGAACTATGCCATCAAGAAGGTCAGGGAAGACGTAGGCGGCAGGTTCATGTTCAATACGGCTATCTCATCCATCATGGAACTGGTGAACGAGATGTACAAGTACAAGGATCAGAAGGACATAAACGAACCCCTTCTGAAGAAGGCGGGAAGAGAGCTCATCATAATTCTTTCGCCCTTCGTTCCTCACATCGCGGAGGAGATGTGGGAGCACATCGGAGGAGAGGGCCTCTGCTGTCAGCAGTCCTGGCCGTCCTTTGACGAGAAGGCCCTTGTACTGGATGAAACAGAGATAGTAGTACAGATAAACGGAAAAGTGAGAGACAAACTGGTAGTACCCAGAGACATCACGAAGGATGAACTGGAGAAGGAGGCTCTCGCTTCCGAAAAGATCAGGGAAATCACCGAGGGCAAGGAGATCTTAAAGTTGATCACCGTGCCGGGCAAACTGGTGAACCTGGTCGTCAAATAGCATAGAAAGGAAAAAATGGCAAGAAGAAAGAAGAAACCCGAGTCTGTGCTGAAGATAATACCCATCGGAGGATTGAATGAGATCGGGAAAAACATGACTCTTCTGGAGTACGGGGATGAGATAATGATCATCGACTGCGGAATGAGTTTCCCCGATGACGATATGCTCGGAATAGACGTTGTGATACCGGATTTCAGCTATCTGATCGCTAACCGTGAAAAGGTGAAGGGACTTGTTATCACCCATGGTCACGAGGACCACATAGGAGCCATACCATATCTTTTGAGAGATATAGATGTTCCCGTGTACGGTACAAGACTTACCAACGGTCTGGTCCAGAGCAAGCTTGAGGAACACGGCATCACCGGCGATCTCAGGACCGTAAATGCAGGTGACATTTTCAAGATAGGCAGTTATTTCGATGTGGAGGCCATCAGGACCACCCATTCCATTGCTGACTCCATCTGCATCGCCATCAGGACTCCGAAAGGGGTGGTGTTCCATTCCGGCGATTTCAAGATCGATTACACGCCGGTGGACGGAGACCCCATAAATCTGGGGAAACTGGCTGAGATCGGCGAACAGGGCGTCAGACTCATGCTTTGTGACTCAACCAATGCCACCCGTCCCGGCTTCACCAAGTCAGAAAGGTTCGTCGGCGAGGCCCTGAGGAACATTTTCAGCGGAACAAAAAACAGAATTATCATCGCCACTTTCTCTTCCAACGTGCACAGGGTCCAGAAGATCATCGACAACGCCTGTGCCTGCGGAAGGAAGGTGGCTATATCGGGCCGGTCCATGGAGAAAGTGGTGAGCATCGCTTCTGACCTGGGCTACCTGACCATACCGGAGGGAACTCTGGTCAACATAAGAAAGATCAGGAGCATCCCTGACGATGAACTGGTCATCATTACCACCGGATCCCAGGGAGAGCCCATGTCTGCTCTCTCCAGGATCGCTTACGGCGAGCACAAGGATGTCAAGATAAAACCCGGAGACACGGTCATTCTGAGTTCTACACCCGTTCCCGGGAACGAAAAGAGCGTATCCACTGTCGTGAACAAGCTCTTCGAGGACGGAGCAGAAGTGATCTATTCGGACATAGCTGAGATCCACGTATCAGGCCACGCTTCACGGGAGGAACTCAAACTGATGCACACTCTCATAAAGCCGGAGTATTTCATGCCGGTCCACGGAGAGTACAGACATCTCATAAGGCACGCAAAGCTTGCTGAAGATCTGGGTGAAGATCCGGACAATATCTTCGTCTTAAGAAACGGCGATATACTGAATCTTACGGATACCGAAGTCTACTGCGATAGAGACATGGTGCCCTCTGACGCCATCCTTGTGGATGGCCTCGGAGTAGGGGACGTGGGAAATATCGTCTTAAGGGACAGAAAGAATCTTTCCAGGTCCGGTCTCATAATCGTATGTTTTGCGGTGGCTAAGGAGGGCTACGTGGTGTCAGGTCCTGAGATCGTCTCCAGAGGGTTTGTCTACGTGAAGGAGCACGAGGACCTGATAGAATCCGCCAGAGAAGTATCCCTTAAAGCGGTGGAACAGGCCCTGGACGAAGGGCTGACCGACTGGGCATCCCTCAAGGCCAGAGTCAGGGACGAACTCTCAAGATACATAAACGATGTTACAATGAGAAGTCCCATAATTTTACCTATTTTTTTGGAGGTTTGATATGAACGTATACGACCAGGCCCATCAGCTGGCTGCTGCCATCAAGGAATCAGATGAGTTCAAGCATTATCAGGCGGGCAGACAGCAGATAAGGACAAATGAAGACATGAAGAACATGATCAACGACTTTCAGAACCGTTCCATGGAACTGCAGGTCAAGCAGTTCTCGGGAGAACAGCCGGATGCCGATGATCTCGCAAATGTCCAGAAGCTTCTCGGAGTCATCACCATGGATCCGGTTGCTTCCCAGTATCTTGAGGCAGAGATGAGATTCAGCCTCATGATGAAGGATGTATATGAGATCCTTCAGGAAGCAGCCGACATGGGAGAACTTTGATCTGAATTGACACTGTACATTCCATTCATTTGCCTGGCAATAGGCTGCGCCCTGAACTGGAAGGGACTTCCGCAGGGCGTTCTTAAAATTACAGACAGGATAGTTACCTTTTCGCTGATACTCCTGATGGCCGTGATCGGCCTGAACGTGGGAACATCGGAACAGGTCATGAACAACCTGGGGCGCATCGGGTTCAACTGCCTGGTGCTCTGTCTGGGGGCTATATTATTTGCGGTGTCGCTCTTCGTCCTTCTGGAAAAGACTGTCATGCCACTGGAGGAGATCAGGCAGAAGCTTCTTGAGGAGAAGGGCCTGGACATCAAACTTCCGAAGAAAGGGAAGGGACCGGATCCTCTGGCCTTCATTCTGCCCGCCTCTATCATAGCAGGCATCCTGGCAGGAAGATTCCTGGTGCCTGACATCTCAGATGGCGCGCTGGACACGATCCTCAACGTTTCACTGGTGCTTCTCTACACCGGAGCTGGTGTATCCCTGGCATCCGCGAGGACGGCCTTCGATTACCTCAAAAAACTGGGCTTCAGGATTCTCCTTATGCCCATCGCCATATTCGTTGGCGGCATCCTGTCGGGAGCTGTTTTCGGCAAAATACTGGGAGTCGACCTCCTATGGTCCGTGACCGCTTCCGCCAGCATGGGCTACTACAGCCTGCCGGGAGCCTTCATGACGGAGGCCTATGGCGTGGAAGCCGGCGTATACGGATTCATGGTAAACGTCCTGAGGGACGTGTGCACCATAATCCTCATGCCGCTTCTTACCAGGATATCCAAGGGTGCGCCCATAGCCTCGGGGGCGGGAGGATGCATGGATACCATGTTCGTCCCGGTATCCAGGGCGGTGGGGCCCGAACTCAGCCTGGCAGCCCTCCTGGTGGGAGCGCTGGTGACCATCATCGTTCCGTTCTGGCTTCCGCTTAGCGGGATGATCCTGGGATGACTGTAACATTTTGTTGCAAGTACCACCCGGATTATGATATAATCCTATAGTTGAATATTCTGCTTTATTTTGTGGCATGAATATAATGTTTGATCATTGAACAGGAGAAGATAATATGGTATATGCTAGCGATTTCAGAAAAGGCAAGACTTTCATTATGAACGGCGAACCCTGCGTGGTTCTGGACTTCCAGCATGTTAAGCCGGGCAAGGGCGCAGCTTTCGTAAGAACGAAGTACAGAAACATCATCACGGGAGCCACCAGAGAGGAAGCTTTCAACCCCTCTGACAAGTTCGATGATGCCATAATCGAAACCAAGAAGATGCAGTACCTCTACAACGACGGAGAACTGTACTACTTCATGGATCCCGAAACATATGATCAGGTCCCCCTGGCATACGAACAGGTAGAGGACGCCATAAAGTGGATCAGAGAGAACGATGAAGTCACCATCAAGTTCTTCCAGGGAAGTGCATTCATCGTCGAAGCCGAGAACTTCGTTAACCTTGAGATCATCGACTGCGAGCCCGGGGTAAAGGGCAATACAGCTACCAACGTGACCAAGGCTGCCACTGTGGAAACAGGCGCAGTCGTTCAGGTGCCTATCTTCATCGAGAGCGGCGAAAAGATCCAGATCGACACCAGAACCGGCGAATATCTGGGAAGAGCAAAATAAACCTTCAAATAAACGAAGGACAGCCGGCCAGGCACCTTCGTTTTTTGAATTTACAATACCGGAGGCAAAATGAAAAAACTTTTGATAGTGCTGCTCCTTATTCTGGCTGTAGCTGCAGGCGGTGCTCTTTTCTATGTGAACAGCATCGGCGCGCCTCTTGATCCATCAAATACCGAGAGCATCTCCGTGGAGATCCCCGAAGGCACAGGAGCCAGCGCCATAGGCGATATACTGGAACAGAACGGTATAATCGGTTCTGCTCTGAAGTTTAAGCTTTTCCTCAAATTCAGCGGCTTTAATGACGTTATGAAGGCGGGAACATACATGCTGAGTCCCTCCATGAGCATGGAAGAGATCGTGCAGAAACTGGTGGAAAACAAGGTAGAGACCATGAGCTTTACCGTTCCCGAGGGACTGACCCTGAAACAGACTGCCCGGAAACTGGCAGATCAGGGCATGGGTTCGTATGAGGTTTTCCTTGACGAGATGGAGAACGGCCAGTTCAACTATGGATGGCTGGAGAACAATTCCCTTGAAGGTTTTCTTTTCCCCAACACTTACTCTGTTCCCACGGATTTCACAGAGCATGATATCATAAACACCATGCTTTCCCAGTTCGAGATCTCCGTCATGTCCTACTATCAGGAGGTCAGTTCTCCTGTCAAACAGGAGATGACTCTGAACGAGATCATCGCCGCCGCGTCCATCATCGAGAGGGAATGCAAGGTGGACGACGAAAGGCCCCTGGTTGCATCGGTCATCTATAACAGGATCCACAAGAACATCAAGCTTGAGATGTGTTCGTCCGTGCAGTACATCCTGCTGGAGACAACTGGCGAGGTGAAGGAAGATCTGACATATGCGGACATGGCCATAGAAAGTCCGTACAACACATATCTCCACTTCGGACTTCCTCCGGGACCCATCTGCAGCCCGGGAATGGCCTCCATCAAGGCCGCTCTGGAGCCTGCGGACACGAACTATCTGTACTTCGTGCTCAGCGCAAAACTTGACGGCACCAGCGAGTTCACCGGAGATTACAACGAATTCCTGAGATACAAGGATGCCTACTGGGCAGCCCATTCAGCCAACAACTGATTTTTTGCACAAAAAGGAAGTGATCGTTCCCAATGGACGCAGACAGTCGAATATCTGTGTTATTTGTATTGATACTGCTGGCTCTCGCGGCGTTTTTCGCCGTGTCCGAAACAGCCTTTGCTTCGGCCTCTCAGGCCAAGCTTAAGGTCAGCGCGGACAGAGGCGATGACAGGGCTGAGAGAGCCTCACATATAATGGACAACTTTGAGTCGGCCATAACCACTCTTCTCATATGCACCAACATCGTTCACCTTACGATCGCCACGGTCGTGACGGTGCTGGTCACGAGATGGTGGGGTCTTGGCTTGGTGTCCGTTTCCACGATCGTTACCACACTCGTGGTTTTCTTCGTGGGTGAGATGCTTCCCAAGAGCATTGCCAAGAAGAATCCCGAGAAATATGCATTGAAGACAGCAGGCTTCCTGCAGATCATGATGAAAGTGTTCGGCCCTCTGGCCAGGCTTTTGACGTGGATCGGCACGAAGGCTGCGTCTTTTATTACAAAAGAAGCAGAGATATCAGTCACTGAGGACGAACTGAAGGACATATTTGAAGACCTGGCGGATGAGGGAGTTCTGGATGAAGATCAGGAAGATATGATGTCTTCGCTCATTGACTTCACGGATACCAGGACAGGAAGGATACTGACCCCCATAAAAGACATCGTGGGCGTAGATATCAACATGTCCGACGAAGAGATCTTTGAAAGGGTCAGCGGCATGACTCATTCCAGAATAGTCATATATGACGGCAGTATGGAGAACGTTAAGGGGATACTGAGGATCAGGGAGTATTTTAAGCAGTATCTCAGGACCGGAGCAATTCCTTCTGTAAGGGAGATGATGGTGGAACCGTACTGGGTATCTTCCAGGACCATGCTGGATGAGCTCATAGAAGAGATGTCTCAGGCAAGGCAGAACATTGCGCTCGTAAAGGGCGTCAACGGCAGATTCCTCGGGCTGGTCTCCATAGAGGACATTCTCGAGGAACTGGTGGGAGATATCTACGATGAGAGCGACAGGGAAGGAGGGGCCGTGAAATGACTATAGGTCTCATTATCCTTGGAATAGTGCTCTGCGTAGGATTCTCCGCCTTGTTCTCCGCGTCCGAGATGGCTCTGTCATCTGCAAACAAGGTAAGGATAGACAACGAAGCAGAGGAAGGCATCCGCAAAGCCGAGACCGCTCAGAAGCTCATAGATAACTTCGATGACAGTCTGAGCGCCATACTGATCGGGAACAATCTGGTGAACATCGCCGCATCATCCCTTAGTTCCGTCCTCGTGATACTTCTTACAGGATCTGATAAGAACGCATGGGTGGCCACGGTCATCATAACCATTTTGGTCATAATCTTCGGTGAGACCATACCTAAGATCACATCAAAACAGACTGCAACAGTATCCGCACTGAGAGTCGCTCCCTTCGTCAGACTTCTGACCGTCATCTTCAAGCCCATCGTAAAGGCTGTCGTATGGCTTGTGGATCTTCTCACCAGACGCTGCAGAGAAGACGGGAATGAGGACGATGACGATGATGACGATGAGAGCAAAGAGGAGCTTGCGACCATCATCGAGACCGCAGAGGGCGAGGGCGTCCTGGACGAAGATCAGAAGTCGCTGCTAATAGCGGCCCTGGACTTCAACGACATCTCCGCCTTCGAGGTAATGACCGCAAGGGTCGACATCGACGCCATCGACATTGACGATGACTTGGAAGAGATCATGGAACTGGTGCAGGAAACTGTCTACACCAGACTTCCGGTCTACGAGGAGAGCATCGACAACATCATAGGAGTACTTCACCTGAATGAGTTTCTCACCACCATGGCTGTGGAGGGCAAAGCTGACATAAGAGAACTCATGATGGAGCCTGTTTTCGTATACCGTACCACCAAACTTCCAGGTGTTCTGGAGGCGCTCAGAGAGAAAGATCAGCAGATGGCCATCGTCACTGATGAATACAGCGGCATCGACGGCCTGATCACCCTCGAGGACGTCCTTGAGGAAGTGGTGGGTGAGATATGGGACGAAAATGACCCGGTGGAGGAGGAGATCGTCGAGAAGAACGAAAGAGAATATGTTCTGGACGGTGATCTGAACATATATGACTTCCTGGAACTGGTGGAGATGGACGAGGATGATTACGAGTCCGAGTACGACTCAGAGACCGTGGGCGGCTGGGTCATGGAGATGCTGGAGAGATTCCCCGTTGTGGGAGATGAATTCAGATACGAGAACTTCACCCTCAGGGTCCTGGAGGCCGAGGAGAGAAGAGTGGACAAGGTCCTTCTCGTGATAGACGAGCCTGAGGATAGAGATGAGAACGATGAATGACGGAAACGTCATGAGACACGTTACAAAAGATATAACCAACGAGGCGGTAACGGAATATCTGACCGGATTCTATAAGCCGCTCACCCCGGAACTTGGGGAATTCAGGGCCCTCTGCGAGGCGGAACCTGTCCCTGTGATCCTGAGAGAGACGGAAGACTTCCTCTCTACCTTCATGGATGTGGTGAGGCCCCTTACCGTGCTTGAGATCGGGACGGCGGCAGGATACTCGGCAATGTTTTTTGCGGAAAAGATCGGCCGGTACTATGATCTGCCGCGCCTCCGGGTATATACCGTCGAAAAGGACGAAGACATGTACCTGAGAGCTAAGCGGGAGATCGAAAGACTTGGTTATCCGGAATATGTCCGGTGTTTTCAGGGGGACTGTGAAGAGGGCATAAGGCAGGTGGAGGATGCGTATCCTCTACTTCGCTTTGACATGGTCTTCATAGACGCTGCCAAGTCCCACTATAAGCGGTTCCTCGAGGCCTCGCTTGGCGTGATCTCCGAGAACGGCGTGATCATTTGCGACGACACGCTTTTTCAGGGGAGACCGGCCCTGGAGGATGAACTTCCGCCCAGGAAACACAGGACCAACACCCTGGCGCTCCGCGAGTTCAATGAATACGTAAAGAACGATCCGTGCCTCAGTTCCACGCACATCGCTGTTGGAAACGGCCTGACCATCATAAAACCCATTTTGTAGAATCATGAAAAAAATTGAACTTCTGGCACCTGCCGGAGACCTTGAAAAACTGAAGACAGCCGTGGATTTCGGCGCGGATGCGGTGTACTTCGGAGGCCGCAACTTCGGCCTGAGATCCGCTGCGGGAAACCTGGATATAAGCGAGATCAGAGAAGGCCTGGATTATCTTCACGAGAGAGGGAAGAGGGGATATCTCACCCTGAATATATTCGCTCATAACGAAGATCTTGAACCCATGAAGGAGTTCCTGAGGGAACTTAAAGAGACCGCTGTGCCTGATGCTTTTCTCGTGACGGACCCGGGAGTAATGAACCTGCTTAAGAGCATCATACCTGAGGCTGAGATCCATCTCAGCACCCAGTCAAGCACCACAAACAAGGAGGCTGCAGCCTTCTGGCACAGCCTTGGTGTCAAAAGGATCGTCCTGGCCAGAGAACTTAGCCTGAAGGAGATCAGAGAGACTGTAGAGGGTTCCCCTGAAGACCTCGAATTCGAAGCCTTCGTCCACGGAGCCATGTGCATCAGCTATTCCGGCAGGTGTCTGCTTTCAAACTTCCTCATCCAGAGGGATGCCAACAGGGGAGAGTGCGCTCAGCCCTGCAGGTGGAAGTATGCTCTTACCGAGGAACAGAGACCGGGGGAATACTTCCCCATCGAGGAGGATGAAAGAGGAGCATACATACTGAATTCCAAGGATCTTTGTATGATCGGATACATTCCTGAACTCATAGAAAGCGGCCTCAGCTCGCTGAAGATCGAGGGCAGGATGAAGTCTGCGTTCTATGTAGCTTCCGTGGTGCACGCCTACAGACTGGCCATTGATTCTTATTGCGATGATCCGGATGATTATGCACTGAAGGACGAATGGCTGGAGGAGCTTTTCAAGGTGTCCCACAGACATTTCACCACCGGATTCTTCTTCGACAGACCCACTTCTGAAGCTCAGAATTATCTGAGTTCACAGTACGTCCGGGACTACGATTACACCGGAAACATCCTGGATTATGACGAGAAGACAGGCCTTGCCACCGTGGAGCAGAGAAACAAGATGGTGGTGGGGGAGGAAGTAGAGATTTTCGGACCTTTTGCAGACTATTTCACGCAAAATATCACAGAAATGTACGACGTGGAAGGAAACTCCATAGACAGTTGTCCTCATCCCAAGGAGATCGTCAGGATCAGGACGGACAGACCCGTGAAAGCAGGCTGGATGATGAGAAGGCAGAAGTAGGACGCAACAATAAAACCGAGTTTTTCATCAAAGCAATGTCCCTCGTGATATTGCTTTTTTTAACAATTAATGGTAATATTACTCTGAGTGAATTTGTATAAAATTTACTGTTAAGATATATGCTTTAAAGGAGTGCAAAAATGACTGAAACAAGAAGCGAAGCTTTCAAAGAGCTTCAGCCGGTGCTGGATCAGTACGCAGGCGTCAGAGGAAGCCTGATCACGATCCTTCAGAAGGCACAGGCGATCTACGGCTATCTGAGCAAGGACTGCATCAACTACATTTCTGAGCGGACAGGCATAAAGCCTGCCAAGATCTACGGTGTGGCCACTTTCTACGCTCAGTTCCGTCTTGAGCCCATCGGCAAGAATCTCCTGATGATGTGTCAGGGCACTGCATGCCACGTAAACGGGTCTGAATCCATCTACGAGGCTGTAAGCGAAGAACTGGGGATCGCAGATGGCGAGACCACGGAGGACAATCTGTTCACCATCAACAACGTGGCCTGTCTCGGGTGCTGCTCCCTCGCTCCCGTCATGATGGTCAGGACCAGCGAATCCGATGAGGTTTACGGAAACCTCACCAAGGAATCGGTAAGAACCATTCTGAAGGAAATCAGGGATAATACGGAGGCATAGGAGGTCAGTATGAAGATTGTAGTAGGACAGGGATCCTGTGGGATCGCTTCAGGCGCAAAAAAGACATCGGCTGAATTTGAAAAGCAGCTGAAGGCACACGGTCTCAGCGCTGAACTCACTATCACCGGGTGTGTGGGTACATGTTATCTTGAACCCATCGTCGACATCTATGACGATAACGGCGGCATGACCAGATACGTGAAGGTCCAGCCTGATAAGGTCGAAAAGATCGTGGAAGAGCATGTGATGGGCGGAAACGCAGTCCAGGAATATGCTATCTCGGAAGAGGACAAGAAGTTCGTGACCGGGCAGCAGAGGATCGTTCTCAGAAACTGCGGAGTCATCAATCCCGAGAATATCGATGAATACATTGCAAAGGACGGCTATAAAGCTTTAGAGAAAGTCCTCACCACCATGAAGCCCGAACAGGTCATCGATGAGATCAAGGCTTCCGGTTTAAGAGGAAGAGGGGGCGCAGGATTCCCCACATGGTTCAAGTGGAACGCGGCCAAAGCTTCTCCCGGAACAGAGAAGTATATGGTTTGCAATGCTGATGAGGGAGACCCGGGCGCATTCATGGACAGATCAGTCCTCGAGGGTGACCCACACACCGTACTTGAAGGCATGGCAATCGCCGGGTATGCCATGGGCGCACATCAGGGCGTCATCTACTGCC
The DNA here is from genome assembly GCA_905235115.1 of uncultured Peptostreptococcaceae bacterium. GTDB lineage: Bacteria > Bacillota > Clostridia > Peptostreptococcales > Anaerovoracaceae > RUG754. Next base: position 137,209 of record CAJOKT010000001.1, on the reverse strand, counting down.
GTGCAGAATATCCTCTGGCCATAAAGAGACTTGAGATCGCCATGGACCAGGCAAGAGAGAAAGGTTATCTTGGAAAGGACCTGTTCGGAACAGGATTTGATTTCGATATCTATATCAAGGCAGGCGCAGGCGCATTTGTCTGCGGAGAGGAGACAGCTCTCATCGCTTCTCTTGAAGGAGAGAGAGGAATGCCCAGACTCAAGCCGCCTTTCCCTGCGGCAAAAGGTTTCTGGCAGAAGCCAACTGACATCAACAACGTTGAGACTCTGGCCAACGTTCCCTGGATCATCCACAACGGCGGAGCTCAGTTCGCAAGCTTCGGAACACCCAAGTCACCAGGGACCAAGGTCTTTGCTCTCGCAGGAAAGATCAAGAAGGGCGGACTTGTTGAGGTCCCCATGGGCATGTCCATCAACGACATCATCTACAACATCGGCGGCGGCATCAAGAACGACAAGCAGTTCAAGGCCGTTCAGATGGGCGGACCATCCGGTGGATGCATACCTGCTTCTTACGGTGACACACCTGTAACATATGAAGACATTACGAAGATCGGAGCCATCGTCGGTTCAGGCGGTATGATCGTCATGGACGAAGACACCTGCATGGTGGACATGGCCAGATACTTCCTCAATTTCACCAGAGACGAATCCTGCGGAAAGTGCAACTACTGCAGGATCGGTACAAAGAGGCTTCTGGAGATCCTTACAAGGATCACCGAAGGCGAAGGTAAGGACGGAGATATCGAGCTTCTGGAAGAACTGGCATCCAAGGTCATGCAGGGTTCGATGTGCGGTCTGGGGCAGACTGCTCCCAACCCTGTACTCTCCACCATACGCCACTTCAGAAATGAGTACGAGGATCACATCTATAATCACAGATGTACAGCTCATTCCTGCAAGGCTCTCATAAACTTCTCGATAAACGAAAACTGCAAGGGCTGCACCCTTTGCGCAAGGAACTGCCCGGTAGGAGCTATCTCAGGTTCCGTAAGGCAGATGCATGTCATCGACCAGACGAAGTGCATCAAGTGCTCCAAGTGTCTTGACAACTGTAAGTTTAACGCTATCGATAAGATCTGACGGGGAGAGGAGGTACAGAAATGAACAAGTATTTACTTAATATAAACGGAAAAGAAGTTACCGGCGTCCCCGGCCAGACCATTCTTGAAGTCGCCAGGGAAAACGACATTTTTATCCCGACTCTCTGCTATGACGAGAGGACAAAGATCTACGGCGCCTGCGGCATCTGCGTCTGTGAAGTCGAAGGCAATCCCAAACTGGTCAAGGCCTGTGCTACAGAGATCGCTCCCGGCATGGTGGTCAACACAAGGACCGACAGAGTTATCGAGTCGAGAAAGACCAATCTGGAACTTCTTCTTTCAAATCATACAGGCGACTGCCGTCCGCCCTGTGTCATCGCATGCCCGGCTCACACTGACTGCCAGGGATATGTGGGACTCATCGCAAACGGCGAGTTCGAGGAAGCCAATGAGCTGGTAAAGGACAGGATCCCTCTTCCGCTTTCACTCGGGAGAGTCTGCCCGCACCCCTGCGAAGAAAAGTGCAGAAGGGCTCTCATCGATGAACCCATAAGTATCCAGCAGCTCAAGAGATTCGCTGCTGACTTTGACGCTGACGGCGACAAGTTCATCCCGGAGTGCGAAGAGGACACAGGTAAGTCTGTGGCCATCATCGGCGGCGGCCCCATGGGACTCAGTGCAGCTTATTTTTTGCGCAAGATGGGACATGACGTCACGATCTATGAATCCATGCCTTACTGCGGCGGCATGCTGAGATACGGCATCCCTGAGTACAGACTTCCCAAGGAAGTTCTGGATGAAGAGATCGATACCATCGAGCAGATGGGCGTTGACATCATCACCAACACTAAGGTCGGAGTGGACATCCCCTTTGAGACCATCAGGAACGATTTCGACGCCGTACTTCTGGGAATCGGCGCGTGGGTCTCCACAGGCGTAGGATGCAAGGGCGAGGACGCTGAAGGCGTCATCGGCGGCATAGATTTCCTTAGGAAGGTCGTAAGAAACGAGCCTATCAAGCTTGGCGACAAGGTGGCCATCGTGGGAGGCGGTAATACCGCAATGGATGCCTGCCGTACAGCCGTAAGACTGGGCGCAAAGGAAGTCTACAACATTTACAGACGTACAAAGGACGAGATGCCCGCTGACGCCGTTGAGATCAAGGAAGCTGAGGAAGAGGGAGTCATATTCAAGAACCTCACCAATCCACTTGAGATCGTCAAGGACGAGAATGGTCACATCAAGGAAGTCATCCTTCAGGTAATGGAACTGGGCGAACCCGATGAATCCGGAAGAAGAAGACCTGTTCCCGTAGAAGGAGCCACCGAGACCATCGCTCTGGACTCCATGATACTTGCTATCGGCCAGGCTGTTGACGCATCCCTGTTCGACTGCGACAAGACGAGAAAGGGCGCCATCGCTTATGATAAGGAGACCTTCATGTCGTCCATCCCCGGTGTGTTCGCCGGCGGCGACTGCGGAAACGATAAGATCTCCATTGCTGTCGAGGCCATTGCCGACGCCAAAAAAGCATCTGAAGTCATCGATGCGTATCTGTTCGGCGAAGAGGTCAGATACAGAGAGCAGTATGTGGTAACAAAGGACGTTACCGCGGAGGATTTCGAGGACAGAGAACGTCTCTGCAGACCCGAACTTCCCGAGCTCAGCCCCGAGGAGAGAAAGGACAACTTCTCAGAAGTCATTCCCGAGGGCTACTCTATCGAGGACGCCATGGCTGAAGCTTCCAGATGTCTGGAGTGCGGATGCCACGACTACTATGAGTGCAAGCTTATAGATTTTGCGAACCAGTACAACGTACATCCCGAAAGATTCGCCGGTGAAAAGAACACGGTGGACTTCAACGATGACCATCCCTTCATAGTAAGGGATCCCAACAAGTGCATCCTCTGCGGCCTCTGCGTAAGAGTCTGCGACGAGGTCATGGGTGTTGGAGCTCTGGGCCTTGTAAACAGGGGATTCGACACTGTGGTCAAACCCAACATGGAGAAGCCTCTCATCGAATCCGGATGCATCTCCTGCGGACAGTGCGTATCCGTATGTCCCACCGGAGCCCTTCAGGAGAGACTGTCTCTCGTCAAGGAAGTCCCTGTTGAGACGGAGCATACTCTTACAACATGCTCGATGTGCTCCGTAGGCTGCACACTGGATCTTGAGACAAGAGGAGACATGCTGGTCAAGGCCAACCCGTCCAAGGAAGGCATCGTCAACCAGGGTCTTGCCTGCGGCAAGGGCAAGTGGGGGTTTGACTCAGCCATCCTTGAGGGCAAGATCGAGGATTGTCTGGTGAAGGAAGAAGGCGACTGGAGAGAGACCGATTATCATGAAGCTCTCATGCTGATCGCCAAGAAGTGCCAGACAGCTGCCCAGAGATATGGAAGAGAAGCTGTTGCGGTAGCTGTTTCTGACAGATACACCAACGAGGAAGCTTACGCGATCAAAGTCATGGCTGACGCCATGGGCGCAAAACTTCTTTCCCTCAACAACCGCAAGTCCGGACTAAAGGAAGTGCTGGGCGTGGAAGGTTCCCCCAATACGATCGAAGAACTGCTTTCCACTGATCTGATCCTGAAGGTAGGCTTTGATCCCGCAGATTCAAGAGTCATCGACATCAAGATCAAGCAGGCTGCTGAAAGAGGAGCCAAGGTACTTGACCTGAGCGACGGTCCCAATGATCTGACATTCCTTAAGGAACTTGCCAAAGCTCTCATAGAGCAGGGCAAAGGAGAGTCCCTGGAAGGCTATGAAGATCTCAGGAACAGCCTGGCAAACGTAAATGTTTCCGAAAAAGCTCAGATTCTCTGCGACCAGTACCTGAAGGCCAGGAAAGCCATGATCGTATATCAGGTAAACAACCTGACAGTGGACGGCGCTAAGCTTGTTTCCGATATCGCGCTGCTTTCCGGACACATCGGCAAGCCAAGAGACGGCATCCTTGCGGTACTTCCCAAGAACAACTCTCAGGGTCTCCATGACCTTGGCATCACCGACGGAGCTGAAGCCCTTGAAGGCGTCAAGGCTTTAGTGGTATTCGGAGAGAACGCTCTTATCGATACAGATAAGCTTGAATTCCTTGCTGTATGTGACACTCACATGACAGGACTCGGAAACGAGGCTGATGTATTCGTTCCAGGAACCGGTTTTGCTTCCGTAAGCGGCACCTTCACCAATACCGAGAGAAGACTTCAGGTGGTCGAAGCTGCTATCGACGAAGGCGTCCTGCTTTCCAACTGGGAGGTGGCATCCGAGATCGCTCACATCTTCGAAGTGGAGACCGGATGGGAAGACACGGACGATATCTCTGAAGAGATGTGCGATACAGAGCCTCTCTACAAGTACTCCATTATGGACGAGGTGAGGGGAGGTGTCCTTGCGCCTGTGGATCCCAGACTGATCCCGGTCGAAGACGGAGCTCTCGTTGAACCTCTTGTCACAACGGACAGCCTGATGCAGTCCATCATAGAGAGAATCCCTGAACCGGCTTGCCCGACTCTGTAACAGATGATCTTTGCGCTCCCCTCGGAAGAGGGGAGCGGTTTTTTAGTTTTTTGCGATGAAACTGTACAGAATATAGTACAGGGCATAAAGGGGCTTTTCCCTTGAAAAGAAGGGCGTCTGGGATTATAATAGAAAACGTATAGGTAGGTGCATTTTTATGCCAAAAGATAAGGGACCGGACTACAAAATAATACGTGAGCTTATCGAGGAAAGCGCTGCAAGATACGCCATGACAGCGGAAGGAGTTGCCCGGGTCAACGATGTAAAGTCCGACATGGATCAGGACCTTAAGACTGCGGAGCTCAAGATCTATCTGGATGTCATCTTCGGGTGCAGCATTCCGTCGGTATCCTGGGACGTGCAGAACGCTGTCAAAGAGGGCGTGAAGACCGCATCAGGCTATGAAGCTGAAAAAATAGACATTTATATACAGGGCGTAGCCCCGGAAAAGGAAATCAGGGAATGAACAGAAGAGAAGCAAGAGAATATGTTATGTCACAGGCCTTCAGGATCGACGCTACCGACAGTTTCGGCGACGACCCTGAAAAGTACCTGGACAGGGATAAACTCGGAAGGCAGTACGGTTACGCAAAAGATATAATCACCAGGCTTTTGACAGACCTAGAAACTGTAGACGGGGCCATTAACGCCGTGTCCGACGGCTGGAGCACCCGCAGGATGGCCAAGACTGATCTTGCCATCATAAGAGTTGCCTGCTGCGAAATGATGGTAAGAGATGACGTTCCCAAGGCCGTGGCGATAAATGAGGCTGTGGAGATGTCCAAAAAATACGGTTCGGAACATTCAGGCGCGTTCATAAATGCTGTTTTGGGAAAGATCGATGGCTGAACTGATACTGGGGGTCGATACAAGTAATTACAGGACTTCTGTGGCTCTTGTGAATGAAAAGGGAGAGATCCTTTATAACCACAGAGAACTCCTTAAGATCCCTGACGGAAAGAAGGGACTCAGACAGTCAGAGGCATTCTTTCAGCACGTAATGAGGCTTCCTGAGGCGCTTGAGCCTGCCCTGGAATACAGGGACAAGATCACGAAGGTAACCTGTTCCTCCAGGCCCAGGCCAAGAGAAGGAAGCTACATGCCATGTTTCATGGCAGGGGAGAGGGCCGCAAGGGAAGTGGCCATGGCCTTAAATGTTCCCTTCAGTGAGTTCAGCCACCAGGAGGGACACGTAGAGGCGGTGAAATATTATTCGCCCCTCAGGGACATTGAGGATGCGGTTTTCTTTCATTTTTCCGGAGGCACCACGGAAGCGGTCTATAAGAATGAGATAGCAGGCGGGACCCTGGATATCGCATTTGGCCAGGTCCTGGACAGGCTCGGGCAGAAGATCGGTCTGAAGTTTCCTTCAGGTGAAGAACTGGACAGGATGGCTTTGACAGCCGGGGCTGAAACAGCCGTTTTGAAGCCCGTCAATATCAGAAACGGGTATCTGAACATGAGCGGCTTAGAAACCCAGTCTATGAGGCAGCTGGAGGCTCTGGAGCCTGATGAATATCCGACTCTCGTCCGTGAAGTATTCCATAAACTTACGGATGCCATAGTGAGGATGACCTTATACTTTAAGGAGACATTAAGAACTGACAGGTTCATATTCGCAGGCGGCGTTTCTGCCTCAGTATATATCAGAAACTATTTGAAGGAGAATCTTCCGGAAGAGATCGTGACCGTATTCGGCGATCCTGAGCTCTCCGGCGACAATGCCGTGGGAGTGGCTCTTCTGGGACTTAGTAAATAATGGCTCTCAGACCAATAACAGTCACACAACTTAACGATTATATCGCGAGAGTCTTTGAGAGCGACGTGCTTCTCATGGACATTGCAGTGACAGGCGAGATCACCAATCTCAAGCTTCACAGCTCAGGCCATGTATATTTCAGTATCACAGACGAGAACTCCAAGATCAACTGTTTTCTCGCCTCTTCATACGCAAAAGCTCTCAGGTACGAGCTGGCCGACGGACTTCAGGTGGTGGTCACAGGCAGAGTGAACGTCTACAGGAAAGGCGGCTACTACAGCATATACGTAAGGAGCATTACGATATCGGGAGAGGGTGACCTGGCAGCTGCCTTTGAGCTCATGAAGGAGAAACTTGCAAAGGAAGGCTTGTTCAGTCCGGAGCACAAGAAGGAACTTCCGCAGTTTCCACGGAAGCTGGGAATACTCACTTCAGACACCGGTGCTGCAGTAAGAGACATAATCAAGATCGTAAGGCAGAGGAACGAGCTGGTGGATATATATGTGTTCCCCGTGAAGGTACAGGGTGAGGGAGCCGCAGAGAACATCGCTTCCATGCTTGACCTTATAAACGAGAGGCGGCGTGACCTGGATGTTTTGATCCTTGGAAGAGGAGGCGGATCCAGAGAAGACCTGTGGGCCTTCAATGAGGAGGTCATGGCCAGAGCGATCTTCAGGTCAGAGATCCCTGTGATCTCCGCCGTGGGCCACGAGACCGACTTCTCCATATCGGACTTTGTGGCGGACAAGAGAGCGGAAACTCCCACAGCCGCAGCTGAGATGGCCGTGCCGGACATCGGCGAGATCCTTAAGCATATTGCCGATCTTAAGGAAGGCCTTAATAAGGGGCTGTCGTCTAAGCTCAGATATGATGAACTCAGGGCGGAGACCGGACTCAGGGCATTAAGGGACAGTATGCTTAAATACATGGAAGACCGGATGAGTCTGATCGACAGGATGAAGATAGTCCTTGAGGAGAACGATCCTCACAGGATCATGGAGAAGGGATACTCGGTCATTCAGAACGATGAAGGAAAGGCAGTCGCCTCTAAGGACGACCTTCGCGACGGCGAATACGATATCATTTTCAAAGACGGTAAAACAAGAGTGAGGATCAGTCATGTTTGAGGAAGATCTGAAAAAACTTGACGAAATGGTCAGGGTAATAAGAAACGAGGATACAACTCTGGACGATGCCCTAAAAGCGTACGCAGAAGGTATGAAGACCTACGAAAGCTTAAGGAAAGTTCTGGAGGAAACTAAAGGAAAGATTGAGGTCTCAGATGGAAAGGACATTTGAAGAGTACAAGGGACTTATAGACAGGCACCTTCTTGACCTGATTCCTGCTATCGACACTAAGAGCAACACACTGTATGAGGCTATGAAATACAGTCTCTCATCGGGAGGCAAGAGAATCAGACCGGTGCTTCTTCTGGCGTGCTGCGATTTTGCGGGAGGAAACGTGCTTGAGGCACTTCCGTTTGCGGCTGCAGTCGAGTACATCCACACTTACTCGCTGATCCATGACGATCTGCCTGCCATGGACAACGATGACTTAAGACGCGGCAAACCCACCAATCACAAGGTATACGGCGATGCCATGGCCATACTTTCGGGTGACGGGCTCCTGAGCACCGCCTTTGAGATCATCTCAAGGGATATGACCATGTATATGGATGACGTGACTCAGCTCAAAAAACGCGTCCGCGCCATGAACGTCATCGCCAAAGGGGCAGGGATCCGCGGTATGGTGGCTGGACAGTCCGCAGACATCGAAAACGAGAAGAACAGGGTCTCCAGCGAGATGCTGGAATACATTCATGTAAACAAGACCGGGGCTCTCATAAAGGCCTCCATGATGGCAGGACTGTACCTGGGTGAACCCGACGACAAGATGATCGACAACTTCACCCAGTTCGCGGATAACTTCGGACTTGCCTTCCAGGTCTCTGACGACATTCTGGACGTCATAGGCGATGTGAAGGTCATGGGCAAGAACCCGGGCCAGGACTCAAAGGACAACAAGAACACATATGTCAGCTTAAACGGTCTGGATCAGGCCTACGAGACGCTTAACATGCTTCTGGATAATGCGCTGGATGCCATTTCTGAGTATTACGATAACGCTGAGTTTTTTGCGGATCTGGTCAATAAACTGAGAGTAAGGGATAAGTAGACCGATGAAAAAACTGACAGAATACGATTTTCCGAAGGATCTGAAGGACATGTCGGAGGGTGAGCTGGAACTTCTGGCCGTCGAGATAAGGGAATTCCTTATCGACAAGGTGTCCAGGACAGGAGGCCATCTGGCCTCCAACCTCGGCGTGGTGGAACTGACGATAGCTCTCCACAAGGTGTTCGACAGCCCCAGGGACAAGATCATCTGGGACGTGGGTCATCAGGCGTACGTTCACAAGATCCTGACCGGCCGCGCAAAAGATTTCGATAACCTGAGGCAGTTCAACGGCATGAGCGGTTTCCCCAAGCAGAGAGAATCGGAGCATGACATTTTCGATACGGGACACTCCACCACATCTCTTTCCATGGCCATGGGAATGGCCTGCGCCAGGGACCTTAATGGGGAGGACGGCGAGGTAATCGCGGTCATCGGAGACGGCTCCATGACCGGAGGCATGGCCTACGAAGCGGTGAACAACATCGGTTTCAGGAAGACAAAGATGATCATCATCCTGAACGATAACGGAATGTCCATTTCGAGTAACGTGGGCGGCATCTCCAAATTCTTGTCCAGCATCAGAACATCTCAGGGATATCTGAATGCAAAGAAACTGATCAAAGACAAGACAGAAGATTCCAACATCGGACGTTCCATCGTGCAAGGGCTTTCCAACATCAAAAACGACCTGAAGAATACGGTCCTGGATACACCGGGCGTTTTGTTCGAGACCATGGGCATCACATATCTGGGACCCATATACGGTCACGATATAGCAAGTCTTATATCATGTCTGGAGAAGGCCAGATCTCTTGACGAGCCGGTAGTGATCCACTGCATGACACAAAAGGGGAAGGGTTATCTGAACGCCGAAAAGGATCCCGGGAAATTCCACGGTATCGGTCCCTTCGACCCCGAGACCGGAGAAACACTGAAAAAGAGCAGGAACCCAAGCTATTCACATGTGATGGGAGAGCATCTTCTTGAGATGGCTGAGAAGGACGACAGGGTAGTTGCAATCACTGCAGCCATGGGAGAAGCCAATGGGCTGATACCTTTCGCAGAAGAATTTCCCTCAAGATATTTCGATGTGGGAATAGCAGAGGAACACGCTGTGACGTTCGCGGCAGGACTTGCAAAAGGCGGACTCAAGCCCTTCGTCTGCGTGTATTCAACATTCCTTCAGAGAGCCTATGACCAGATGCTTGAGGATGTATGCCTACAGGGACTTGGCGTAGTATTCCTCATGGACAGAGCGGGTATAGTGGGGCAGGACGGTGAGACACATCACGGGATATTCGACCTCTCATATCTGAATACCATGCCCGGCATGACGGTGCTTTGCCCCGGAAACGGCAGAGAACTGAGGCTCATGATGGACTGGGCACTTAAACATGAAGGACCATGCGCCATCAGATATCCGAGAGGGGAGTGCGTTGACGATAAATTGATTATGTCAACTAACCCGGACCTTGAAGCCACGATCAGAAAAAACGACGGAGCTGACGTCGACATCTGGTCAGTGGGCAGGATGTACGACACTGCTGCCGAAGTCAGGGAGATACTTGCCGGAAAGGGGATATCCTGCGGCCTTGTAGACGTTAAATGCGAGAAGCCTCTTGACGTTTCCCCTTATTTTGACTGTTCCTGCGGGATCGTCGCCACCATCGAGGACAATATTCTGAACGGAGGATTCGGCGAAAGTCTTAGATCAGCCCTTTCTGATGCTCCGGTCAGGACTCTGAGCTTCGGCTGGCCGGACAGTTTCATTGAACACGGTTCAAATGATGATCTTTTTAAGAAATACGGTCTTACTGCTCAGCAGATCGCTGATAAGATCCTTGAAGGGATAGATTCCCTCGGAGATAAGTGACATGAAGGAAAGACTTGACGTACTACTTGTATCCAGGGGGTTCTTCCCATCCAGGGAGAAGGCCCGGACTGCCATCATGGAGGGACTTGTTTTTATAGGCACACAGCGCTACGACAAGCCCGGCATGCAGGTGGATACCGAGGCTGAGCTCACAGTCAGGGGAAACACTTGCCCCTATGTGTCCAGAGGCGGCCTGAAACTGGAAAAAGCCATTCAGCTCTGGAACATCGGTCTGGATTCCGCCATGTGCATGGACATCGGTTCATCCACCGGTGGATTCACTGACTGTATGCTGCAGAACGGCGCAAAACATGTGTATGCCCTTGACGTAGGCACTAATCAGCTGGACTATAGGCTGAGGACTGACCAAAGGGTCACGGTCATGGAAAAGACCAATATCAGAGACATCGACCCCGGCGCATTTGAAAGGATGGACTTCGTAACCGCCGACGTTTCCTTCATAGGGCTCAAGTTTATCTTTCCCAAGGCATCGGCCCTTCTCAGGGAAGGGGGCCGCATGGTCGCACTGGTCAAGCCCCAGTTCGAAGCAGGCAGGGAAAAGGTGGGAAAAGGCGGTATCGTGCGGGACAGATCCGTGCACGAAGAAGTTCTCGCGAATACGCTGAAACTGGCTGAAAACTTCGGTCTGAGGCCTCAGGGGCTGTCCTTCAGCCCCATAACCGGGACCAAAGGAAACATAGAATACCTGCTTTACCTGCAAAAGGGAGACCCTGAGCAGTTCAGTCCTTTTACGGAGAAGGACATTCATGACATAGTTGACGATTCCCACAGGGAATTGGGCAAATAGATCTGTAACAATATTTTTGGTCAAGGAGAGAAATAATGAAGCTTTCACAAAAAATCCAGGAGATGGAACTTTCTCCAATCAGAAAGTTCGTACCCTACGCAGACGCGGCCAGGAAACAGGGCAAGAAGGTCTACGGCCTTAACATCGGTCAGCCGGATATCAAGACGCCTTCTGTATTCTTCGACGCGGTAAAGAATTTCAACCAGGATGTCCTGGCGTATGCCAATTCCCACGGCATTCCCGAACTGCTTGATGCCCTCGTTGGGTACTACAAGAGGATCGGACTTGATTACACGGCTGATGACCTTCTCATCACCAACGGCGGTTCTGAGGCTCTCAGCATGATCATGACAGCCATTCTCGATGAAGGTGACGAAGTGATCATGGCAGAACCCTTCTACACTAACTACAAGACATTCATCAAGGCTGCGGGAGGCGATATCGTGGCCATCCCCACTACAGCCGAGGACGGATATCAGTACGCGGTCAGAGAAAAGATCGAAGGGGTCATAACACCCAGGACCAAGGCTATCGCCATCATCAGCCCCGGCAATCCCACCGGAAAGGTCCTCACTGAGGAAGAGATGGCCCTGATAGTAGATATCGTGGTAAAGAACGATCTCTATCTCATCTGCGATGAAGTCTACAGAGAATTCACCTATGACGGAAGAGAACTCCGTTCATTCGGAAGCTTCAGGGAAGCTGAACAGAACGTGATAATCGTGGACTCAGTTTCCAAGAGATTTTCCGCCTGCGGAGCCAGGATCGGTTCCATCGCGTCAAAGAACAGAGAACTCATGCAGAACCTGATGAAGATCTGCCAGGCAAGACTTTGCTGCCCGACACTAGACCAGGTCGGAGCAGCTGCTCTCTACAACCTTGATCCCTCATATTTCAATGATATTAAGAAAGAATACGAATACAGAAGAGACGTATCCGTTCAGGCACTGAACGAGATCGAGGGCATCAAGTACGGTGTTCCCGAGGGAGCATTTTACATCACATGTCAGCTTCCGGTTGACGACGCCGAGAAGTTCCTCATGTTCCTCCTTCAGGAGTTCGACGTTGACGGAGAGACCACCATGTTCGCTCCCGCGGCAGGATTTTACGGCACGCCCGGAGTAGGTAAGTCCGACATACGTATAGCTTACGTCCTCAAGGCGGAAGACATGAAGAAGGGCATCAATATCATCAAGGAAGGCATCAAGGCCTACAACGCTAAGCAGGGAAAGTAAGAAAATGGAAAAATTATCTCCGATGATGGAACAGTATTTCAGTATAAAAGAGCAGTATAAGGATTGCATACTGTTCTTTAGACTCGGAGATTTCTATGAAATGTTCTACGATGATGCTAAAACCGCGTCCCGTGAACTGGAGCTTACTCTTACAGGAAAAAGCGTCGGTCAGCCGGAAAGGGCGCCCATGTGCGGCGTTCCTTTCCACGCTGCCGACAGTTATGTGGCCAAGCTCATCGAAAAGGGCTACAAGGTGGCCATATGCGAACAGACCGAGGATCCCGCCCTGGCAAAGGGGCTTGTGAAGAGAGATGTCATAAGGGTGGTCACCCCCGGGACCCTCACATCAGGTCTGGCACTTAAAGACGACGAAAACAACTACATCTGTTCAGTATATTTTGAGCCTTCGGATGAAAGCGTGGGCATCTGCTATTCCGATATCTCCACAGGAGAGATGTTTCTTACGGAGTACAGAGGGATAGACCCATATCAGACTCTTTTGAATGAGATCGTCAAGATCAGACCCAGCGAGACCATTATTAATGCCGGAGCAGACGACTATATCTCCTTCGAAGATCTGAAGCTGTCTACCGGTTCGTACTTCGAGTATATGCCAAAAACATACTACGACGAGACCGGTTTCGCAGAGATGATCAAGCATCAGTTCAGGACCATATCTCTTCAGAGCCTGGGCCTGGACGGAAGGCATTCAGCCGTAATGGCTCTGGGCGCGCTTCTCACATATTTTCTGGAGACTCAGAAGCAGGACCTTCAGGCCATAGTCAAGGTGGAACTTTATGAGATAGGGTCTCATATGGTTCTGGATAAGGCCACATTGAGGAATCTGGAGATCATGGAGACACTATATGAAAAGGACGTGAAGGGAAGTCTTCTCGGTGTCCTCGACAAGTGCCGCACCGCAATGGGAAGCAGGAAACTCAGACAGTGGCTCAGAGAACCTCTGAATGATTCAAGAGAGATAAACTACAGACTGGACGGAGTGGAGGAACTATTCGATGACCTCATGGGAAGGAACGAGTTAAGAGAGTATCTCAGGGGCATCTACGATTTCCAGAGGCTCACAGGCCGGGTGGCTTACGGCAATGCCAACGCAAGAGATCTTCTGGCCCTCAAGACATCCGTTTCCATGCTTCCGGATATCAAGTACACACTGGAGAACTTCGGGTCGGATATTTTGCGGGACATAAATTCCCGGATCCACGATCTGTCAGACATAGCGGATATCATTGAGAGAGGGATCTCGGAGGATGCGGGTTTCGGCCTCAAGGAGGGCGGGATCATTAAACCTGGTTACTCCAGGGAACTGGACGACCTTAAGGACTCCATCAAGGGAGGAAAGGAATGGATATCCTCCCTTGAATCAAAAGAAAAGGAAAGAACCGGCATAAAGACCCTGAAGGTAGGCTTCAACAAGGTATTCGGCTACTATATCGAAGTCTCCAACTCCTTCAGGGACAAAGTGCCTGAAGACTATATAAGGAAACAGACCCTGGTGGGCGGCGAAAGGTTCATTACTCCCGAACTCAAGGAGATGGAAAGCCTGGTGCTGAACGCCGAGGCCAAGATCAACGACCTGGAATATAAGGAATTCTGCAATATACGTGATCATATAAGAGGGTTCATTCCTCAGATCCAGGAAACATCTGAAGCCATCTCCACTTTGGATGTTCTCACGGCCTTTGCCTATGTCTCTGACAGACTGGGCTACGTGAAGCCTGTGGTGGATGACTCTCTGGAACTCAGCATAGTGCGGGGAAGACACCCGGTGGTGGAGCAGACCGTGCCCAACGGCCAGTTCGTGTCCAACGACACTTACGTGAACAACACCACAGAGTCAATGCTGCTTATCACAGGCCCCAACATGTCAGGTAAATCCACTTATATGAGGCAGACCGCGCTGATCGTGCTGATGGCACAGTCCGGCTGCTTCGTGCCTGCTGATTCCTGCCACATAGGCGTTTGCGACAGGATCTTCACCAGGATCGGAGCCTCTGACAATCTGGCTCAGGGCAGATCCACTTTCTTTGTGGAGATGTCAGAACTGTCTTATATCCTTAACTACGCAACAGAGCGCTCCCTCATAATCCTGGATGAGATAGGCCGGGGCACTTCTACCTACGACGGCCTGTCCATAGCGTGGGCCTGTGTGGAACATTTAAGCGGGAAGAATCCTCACATCAGGACGCTCTTTGCCACTCATTATCATGAACTCACCGCCCTGGAAGGCATGATGAGCGGCGTGAAGAACCTGAACGTGGAGGTGTCGGAAAGCGGCGGAAAGGTCGTTTTCCTCCACAAGATCGCTGAAGGAAGCGCATCGAGATCCTACGGCATCCAGGTTGCCAGACTCGCGGGAATTTCCGAGGACGTTCTGGAAAGAGCCGAGGAAAAGCTGGCAGAGCTTGAGGCCAGCGCGAAGCTAAGGAATGAGAGCATGGATCACGTAAAAGATCTCAGCCTGAGGAGGGAACCGGAGCTCAGGGTAGCAGAGCCGGTCCAGACATCCCTGTTCGACCTTACGCCGGACCCTGTGATCCAGAGGCTGAGAGAGCTTGATCTTATGAACGTCACGCCTTCTGAGGCCATAAAAATACTTGAAGAATTAAAGAGAAAACTATGATAAGAGTACTTGAAAAAAACATATCAGATAAGATCGCCGCAGGGGAGGTCATCGAGAGACCATATTCCATCGTTAAGGAACTTGTGGAAAACGCTGTTGACTCCGGCGCGGATTCCATCATATGCGAGATCAAGAACGGCGGAAAGACCTACATCCGCGTCACTGACAACGGCTGCGGTATCGAACCTGATGAGTGCGAGGTGGCTTTTTTGAGGCATGCCACGTCCAAGATCGAGACCGTCTACGATCTGGATTCCATAGAGACCCTTGGATTCAGGGGAGAGGCTCTTGCGTCCATAGCGGCAGTCAGCCAGACCGAGATGATCACCAAGGTGCGGAGACTGAAGACCGGCGTAAGACTGGTCTATAAGGGCGGAAGAGTTCTTCTCAGAGAGGAGACCGGCTGTCCGGACGGAACAACCGTCGTGGTGACGGACCTTTTTTACAACACTCCCGCGAGGGCAAAGTTCCTGAAGACGGACTCCGCGGAATCAGGTCTCATCATCGACTATATTTCCCGCATGGCCCTGTGCTACAAGGATATCAAGTTCAGGCTCATCAATAATGATAAGATTCTTTTCTCAACAGCCGGGGACGGCAACAGATTCAAGACCATATTAAGAGTCTATCCCAACCTGGACGAAAAACACATGGTTCCGGTGAACTATGAAGAAAACGGCATGAATCTTGAAGGATACATATCGACTCCTGCGCTTTCCAGATCATCCAGGATATCTCAGATATTCTTCGTAAACGGAAGATACGTGGATTCACGCGTAATGGAGAGAGGAGTCACCTTCGGCTACAGAGAGCGGCTCTTTGAAGGAAGATATCCCGTATGTTTCCTCTTCCTTACCATAGACCCCGCCGCACTGGACGTGAACATCCATCCGAATAAGATGGAGGTCCGCTTCGACAACGACGGAGCAGTCGCTGAGTTCATAGGAAAGGCAATCCAGAGCACTCTGACGTCTAAAGAGTCCATAGTGGACGCCGCTCCTGCTGTATATGAGAAGATGGACAAGCTGGAAGGCATCCCCTCGTTCATGAGGGATGATCAGAGAAGGTCTGACCTCTTCAAGACCGGAGAAAAGGGCAGGGATGATTCGGAGCAGGGCAACATAAGAGATCTGCTGAAAAATATGGAAAACAGAGTGGAGACAGCTGCTGCCGGGCCTGAGTTCGAATTCAGATTCGACAAGAGCAAACTTGACATGCCGGAGGGAAAAGTCTCCACCAGAAAATATGAAGAGAAAAAGGCTCAGGAGATCAGAGGCCAGGAAACCAGACACATAGATATTTACGAGCCCCTGCTCAAACCCTTCGATTTCAATGAGCTCTGGGTCACCGGCTGCATCTTTGACACATACATCACTGCCACAGATGCGGACAACTTCTATCTCATCGATCAGCACGCCGCACAGGAGAGAGTCTTCTATGAGAGGCTTGTGGGAAGCTATGAGGCATCCGAGAAGGTCCATCAGACCATTCTGGTGCCCCTAATGATAAACGTGGATTATTCACAGATGGAAAATTCCAACGAGTGGATCGAGACTCTTACGGAGATGGGATTCACCATCGAGGAATTCGGCGGCAACACCTTCAGGATCACGGAGATCCCCATGTTCATGGATATCGGAGAAGCCGACGCATTCCTCAGGGAATTTCTGGCAAACATCAAGGACAATAAGACCATGAGGAACACCGTGGTCATAAACAAACTGATCACCATGTCCTGCAAGGCGGCCGTCAAAGCTCACGACAAGCTTTCTTTAAACGAAATGAAGGCACTGCTGAAGGACCTGGCTCAGTGCAGGAACCCATTCAGCTGTCCCCACGGAAGACCCACTGCCATCAAGCTTTCCAATTATGATATCGAGAAGCTTTTCAAGAGGGTACAGTAGATGGCAGATTTAGGCAGGATCGTGGTCATAGCCGGTCCCACAGCGGCGGGGAAAACCGAGATAGCCATAAGAGTTGCCGAGGAAGTTTCAGGCGACATAGTTTCGTGCGACTCCATGCAGATCTACAAGTATATGGATATCGGTTCCGCCAAGCCCACCCACGAAGAAAGAGCCCGGGCAAAACATTATCTTGTGGACGAGATCGACCCTGCAGAGGAATTCAGCGTTGCAAAATATCAGAGCCTGGCCAGGGGATACATCCGGAAGATCCTGGAAGAGGGCAGGGTGCCCATAGTTGAAGGAGGCACCGGCCTGTATCTGAATTCTCTTCTCTATGACATGGATTTCCCCGGAGAAGGAAAAAATAAAAGGTTCAGAGATGATCTGAACGAAGAAGCCAGACTTTTCGGCAATATGTTCGTCTATGATAAGTTGAAGGCCATAGACCCGGAAGCTGCGGCGCGCATCCATCCCAATAATCTTATCAGAGTCATCAAGGCTCTGGAGGCCGCCTCCACAGGCTCGGCCATGGGTGATTTCAACAAGTTCAAAAGGACTGAGGACTACGGAACACTGATGTTTTGCGTGACAAGGGACCGCGAAGAACTCTATGACAGGATAAACAGAAGGGTGGATCTGATGGTGGAAGCCGGACTCTTCAATGAGGTGCAGGGACTGCTGGCAAGAGGGCTCAGTGAGGATGACATCTCCATGAAGGGCATCGGCTACAAGGAGGTCCTGGCGTATTTCGACGGAATATACTCCTATGAGGAAGCCGTCGGGAAGATCAAACTGAACACCAGGCACCTGGCCAAGCGGCAGGAAGCCTGGTTCAAAAGATACAAGGACATGGTCTGGTACGATCTTTCAGAAATGACTGAGGACCGGGCAGTAGAACAGATAGTATGGCAGATAAGGCAGAAATAAGGATCCACAACAAGTCGGACAAGCCCGACAACGTAATCCGGAATGAAAACGAAATAATCGTGGAATGCGAGGAGATCGAGAATGAGCTCCCCAGGTTTCTCAGGGGATTTTTTGCGTATCTCAAGGGAAACGTCCTTCCCATGACCAGGCTTGCGTATCTGCATGACATCAGGTTTTTCTTCAGGTATCTGATCGATGAGACGGATCTGACCAAGGCTTCGAAGCCCTCGGAGATCAAGGCCGCGGAGCTCAACGATGTCAGAGCGGCGGACGTGAACATGTTCATCGATTACTGCAGGAATTACAAGGTGGAGACCGAAAAAGCGGTTACCTATTATTCCAACGATTCAAAGAGTCTGGCCCGCAAAAAATCCTCGGTCTCAGTCATGTTCAAATATCTTTACAGGGACGAGATCGTAGAAAAGAACATTACGGACGGATTCGACCCGATCAGGGTACCTAAGCCGGGCGAAAAGGAGATCAAGGCCCTTCAGGACGACGAGGTCATGATCATGCTGGACGCGGTGACCACTGGAGAAGGACTTACAAAAAAAGAATACAGCTATTGGGAAAAGACCAAAAAAAGGGACAAGGCCATTCTCATCGTATTTCTGACATACGGTCTGAGACTTAGCGAGCTCCAGCAGCTGAACGTCAGTTCTTTCAATTTCAACAGGGGAGAGTTCAAGATATACCGGAAGAGGGGAAAAGAATCCATCATGCCTCTGAATAATTCCGTTACAGCTGTTATACACGACTATATAGATAATGAAAGGCCCGGCGACGCTGAACTTGCCCCTGAGGACAAGGACGCGCTGTTTCTGAGCCTTCAGGGCAAAAGACTCACTCAGAGGCAGATCAGGGAGCTGGTAAAGAAATATACCGCCATCGCCCTGAATACCACCAGAAAAGGCGGATACAGCCCCCACAAGCTGAGGGCCACAGCAGCCACGTCTCTTATCGGAAGGGGAAACTCCATATTTGATGTCGCCGCTCTTCTGGATCATGAGCAGGTCACCACCACACAGCTTTACGCCCGCCAGAAGATGAACGTCAAACGTGATCTTGTGAAGGACATGGAGTGGGAAGAAGAACGTAAAGAATGATGGGCATATTTATAGCTTTGAAAGGAACTTTTGTTTTATGGATCTAAGTGAACGTTTTCTCAATGAGAAGCTGGGAATAGATGAAAAGGTCATCAGACTGGTGAACGAGGCCGAAGAAGAAGTCAGTGACAAATTCAAAGAGCTGGACGACATCATGGCCTACAACCAGTACAAGGTATTAAAGGTCTTCCAGGATAATCACATGGCTGACCTTTATTTCAACTGGAACACAGGATACGGCTACGATGATCCGGGCAGGGATATGATCGAAAAGGTCTATGCAGGTGTATTCGGAACTGAAAAAGCTCTCTGCAGGCCCACCATCGTTAACGGTACCCATGCGTTGTCTCTCATACTCCTGGGGCTTCTCAGGCCCGGCGATGAGCTTATTTACTGCACAGGAACACCTTATGACACAATGAAAACGGTGATAGGCATCTCAGATTATGAGGAGGGAAACGGCTCACTCAAGGATTATGGCGTGACCTATAAGCAGGTCGATCTTCTTTCTGACGGAAGGATAGATCTTGAAGGTGTGAGAAACGCCATCGGGCCAAAGACCAAAATGGTCACTGTTCAGAGATCTACGGGATACGGCT
The DNA here is from genome assembly GCA_905235115.1 of uncultured Peptostreptococcaceae bacterium. Classification (GTDB taxonomy): domain Bacteria; phylum Bacillota; class Clostridia; order Peptostreptococcales; family Anaerovoracaceae; genus RUG754. Next base: position 117,623 of record CAJOKT010000001.1, on the reverse strand, counting down.
GGACCAAGGCTAAGACAGTGGAGGAAATAAAGGAATGGGCGGAGCTGATCGATTCCATCGATCCGGGTCTCATCAAGATGGTGGATAATTCCTACGGTGAATTCGCAGATTATCTGGAGCCCACAGAGGTTGGATGCGATATCATGGCATCTTCTCTCATAAAGAATCCCGGCGGCGGACTGGCGCTCACAGGAGGATATATCGCAGGAAAAGCAGAGCTCATCGATCGCATACAGTACAGGATGACATGTCCCGGCATCGGCGGAGAGTGCGGTCTAACCTTTGGACAGACAAGATCCATGTTCCAGGGGCTGTTTATAGGTCCGAGAGTGGTAAACGGCGCAATAAAGGGAGCGACTGTACTGGGAAGAGCCTTTGAAAAACTGGGGTTTGAAGTTTGCCCGGGCTCAAAAGACAAGCGTTCGGACATTATCCAGGCAGTAAGACTGGGCTCAAAAGACAAAGTTGTGGCGTTCTGTCAGGGAGTGCAGGAGGCGGCACCCATCGACTCACATGTGACCCTTGAACCATGGAAAATGCCCGGATATGAAGATGAAGTTGTAATGGCTGCAGGTGCCTTCGTACAGGGATCATCCATAGAATTAAGCGCGGATGCACCCATCAGAGAACCTTATAACGTTTATTTCCAGGGAGGGATCACTTACGAACACTCAAAATTCGGAGTCCTCAAGGCTCTGGACAGCCTTTACAAGAAAGGATACATAAATCTTATATAGTAAACAATACATGGAAGAGCGGAAAGAAAAAAGAATAGCCTTATTTAAGATGATCCTGCTGGTGGTCATCGTTGTTTTGCTGCCAGCGATACTGTTTTTTACCCACAGAGAGTTCTTTTCCCGGTTCGATTCTGTGGATGCCTTTGAGGAATTCATTAAAAGCTACGGCAATGAAAGCATCATTGTTTTCCTTGTGGTCCAGATCCTTCAGGTCGTTATTTCAGTAATTCCCGGAGAGATAGTTCAGGTGGCGGCAGGCTTCATTTTCGGGCCGTTCAGATCTTTTTTACTTGTTATACTGGGCTGCGCTATAGGACAGATCATAGCTTTTTTTATCGGAAAGATCCTGGGCGTCGACTTCGTCAAAGCCTTTATTTCCAAAGATAATCTGGATCATTATACCAGCCTTCTGAATTCAAAAAAAGGCTATACTATTTGTTTCCTGCTTTACCTGATACCGGGTATTCCAAAGGATTTTCTCTGTTATATCGCAGGCATTTCCGAAATGGATATTAAGAAGTTCCTGCTACTTTCGATGCTGGGCAGACTGCCGGGCATCGTGGGATCCATTGCCATGGGGATCCTGATAGGGCGGGACAGATATGTTCCGGCCATAGCGTTATTCGCCGCAGCATGTATAGTGGCTGTTCTTGGTGTGATATACCGTGACAAACTCCGCTCAAAGATAGAAGAAATAAAGGAAAAAGCACAGAACAGGCACTGAAAATGTGCCGTTCTTTATATTTTTTAAAATAAAGAACAAATGTTCAAAATAGTTCTTGACAGAGAACACATGTTCTGATATGCTCTATTTATCAAAAGAACATACGTTCACAGGGCATAGGGGGCATGATCATGAGAGGATATACAATTACAAGCAAACCAAGATTTATCGCATTCGTTTCAATTTCTATAATTCTGTTCACACTGATATTCAATTTCTTATTCGGTATAAGTACAGCTCAGTCTGAGACGGTACAGAGATATGTCCAGGTCGGAGTTTTCAGCGGTGATACGCTTTGGTCCATAGCACAGGAATATATGCCGGACATGGATACCAGAGTTGCAGTGGATATTATAATCGATATCAATGATCTGGAATCAGCTAACCTGATCCCGGGTATGATCCTGCAGGTTCCTGTAGAATAAGCCATGAGAAGCGTTTCGAGGATTTTCAGGAGATTAAACCGGTCGATAAATATATCGACCGAAAATAAAAAAATCGCTTAAAACGTAAAATAGAGCCTCGGTATTTTGAGGCATTTTCATAAGAGATCTAAAGGCAGCAGGAAACTGGAGGTATTTCTATAAAACTGAGGCTTTGGCCAGATCTGATATATAATGTATCGTTAGATTAAATGAAAGAGCATTTCAAAAGAAGACACATAGAACTACAATTAATAATGAAAGAGTCAGCGCCGGATCAAGCAGAAGAATATTCACTTAAAAGAACATAGCATCCGCAGTATGATGAGATGCACTTTATAAATGCCAACTCAATTATTTCCAATATCTTATGAAATATCCCGGGGGATGCCGAAAACGCACGGCTGTGGTCCCGGGATGTTTTAATCGTAATAACTATTCCGAAAATTATGATTTTAGGAATAGTTACGTATCTAAAACGCGAACATTCAAAGGGTGCTCTGTATTTTGCTTCGATCCGGTTTTCACTGCCCTCCCTCTTAAAGCTCTCTTAAGAGAGTACTGCTGAGTAAAAAAATAAAAGCCTTGCGGCTTCTATTTTTCAGATCGGTATTAATTCGATGAGTCAAGATAGATTTGAAGAATTATGGATGCAGCCTGTTTGTCCACATATTTCTTACGGTCCTCTCTCCTCACCCCGGCATCCATAAGCACCCTCTCGGCGATGACAGTGGTAAACCGTTCATCCTGGTACACCACATCGATTCCTTTCATTGCGGTGGAGCGCATTTTGTTTTCCAGCATGGTCCTGAATTCTCTTACCTTCGTAGTCTGAGGCGTGTCATTTCCGTCCAGGCCGACGTTAAGACCGATGACGATGGTATCGCATCCGAATTCTTTGACCATATCAAGTATTTTGCCGGTATCTTTTCTGATGCCTACTCTCTCCAGGGTCATGTAAGGCTGCGCCGTAATGCCCAGTTCATCTGATAAGGCTATGCCGACTGTTTTATCGCCTACATCCAGGCCTATCTTCCTTGCCAATTAAAACACCTATTTCTGAAGATATTCCTTGAGCATTTCGGCGATCAGCTCATCTCTGTCCATGCCTTTTATAAGAGTTCTGGCGTTATTGTAGCTGGTGATGTAGGAAGGATCTCCGGAAATGAGATATCCGACCAGTTGGTCAACAGGGTTGTAGTCCTTTTCTTCCAGAGCCTTGTAGACCTCTGCCAGAGTCTGCTTATAAGTCTTCTGAGTCTTGAATGCATCAAACATGATCGTAGCTTTTTCCATTTTGTGCCTCCTTATTAAATCAATGTCTCTGCGAACGCAAGGGCTTCCCTGACCTTTGAAGGATCTTTTCCTCCGGCCTGGGCCATGTCCGCCTTGCCGCCTCCGCCGCCGCCTGCGATCTTTGCGATCTCCTTGATCATCTTGCCGGCGTTGAGACCTTTTTCAACTACATCGTCCGTGAGGGAGACGAGGAATGTCAGCTTGCCGTCCTGAAGAGCCGCAAATACCATAGCGATTCCCTTGTTGTCCCTCTTTATATCATCCGAGATGTTTCTGAGATCATTTATATTGAGATCCCGGAACTCTGCGGTGATAAGCTTGATACCGTTGATCACCTTCGCGTTCTTTATGAGATCGTCCGCGGTGTTTCCCATGGATTCTCTCTTTATGTTCTCCAGGTCCTTCCTGAGTGTCTTCAGTTCTTCGGAGACCGATCTCGCTCTGTCTGAAACTGTCTTCTTGTTGGCTTTCAGTATCCCGGAGACCTCTGAGAGCGTCTCTTCGTCGGAGTTGAGGAGCTCCAGGACTCCCTGCCCGGTGACAGCTTCGATCCTTCTCACTCCGGCTGCAACGCCGTTTTCGGATACGATCTTAAAAGCACCGATCTCTCCCGTGTTTCTGACGTGTGTCCCTCCGCAGAACTCCTTGGACCAGTCACCGGCCATTACCACTCTTACTGTGGTGCCGTATTTCTCCCCGAAAAGAGCTATGGCCCCCATTTTTTGCGCTTCCTCAAGGGTGGTCTCCACAGTGGTCACAGGCAGGAACGCAGAGATCGCTGCGTTGACCCTGTTCTCCACTTCTTTCAGTTCTTCAGGCTTCACCGGCTCAAAATGCGAGAAGTCGAAACGGAGAGCTTTCTCATTGACGTATGATCCGGCCTGCTCAACGTGATCCCCAAGGACCTCACGAAGAGCCTTCTGGAGAAGATGTGTGGCGGTATGGTTCCTCTGGGTGGCATATCTTTTTTTGCTGTCCACTTCCAGGGTGACAGTCTGCCCTGCGGTAAGCGTTCCCTCAGCTGCTCTTACGGAATGATAGAAGACGCCGTCCCGTTTTTCCACCTTTGTCACATAAGCCTTGAAGGATCCTGCGGTGATCAGACCTGTATCGAAGGTCTGTCCGCCGCTTTCCGCATAGAAAGGCGTCTCTCTGAGGACCAAAACGGCCTTTTCGCCGGCTTTTAACGTCTCGGCGGATAATGAACCGTTAATGATCGCAAGGACCTCAGAATCGCAATTCAGTGTCTCATAGCCCTTGAAATCAGTCTGGGGAAGATCCAGGTCCAGATCATCGGAATCCCACCCTTCCTCGTCCTGAGACTTGCGGCTGGAACGGGCTCTTGTCTTCTGAGCCTGCATGTTGATCCTGAAGCCTTCCTCGTCCACGCGAAGACCGTTGTCCTTCAGTATCTCCTCTGTAAGCTCAAGGGGGAATCCGTAGGTATCGTATAGTTTGAAGGCTTTGTCTCCGGGAAGCGTGACCGACCCTGAAGCCTTGAGTTCATCTATGTATTCAGCAATGATCTCTTCGCCCTTGTCGATGGTGAGCGCGAAGTTCTGCTCCTCCACTCCGATGATCTTCTTGATGTAGGATCTCTTCTCCACGAGCTCAGGATATGCTTCTCCTGAGACTTCGATGACCTTGTCGCACAGGTCACTTAAGAAGGTGCCCCGGATGCCCAGCATCCTGCCGTGTCTGGCGGCTCTTCTCAGGATCCTTCTGAGCACGTATCCCCTGCCCTCGTTGGATGGCATGATGCCGTCTGCGATCATAAAGGTGATGGCTCTGATATGGTCGGTGATGATGCGAAGAGAAATGTCGCTGTCTGTATCGGAATCCGTGTAACTCACGCCGGAGACCCTTGACACTTCATCGAGTATGACCTTTATGGTGTCCACGTCGAAGATGGACAGAGTGTCCTGCATTACGCAGGCCATCCTCTCAAGACCCATTCCGGTATCGATGTTGGGGTGCGCCAGATTGGAGTAGGAACCGTCCTCCTCCTTTGAGAACTGTGTGAAAACGTGGTTCCAGATCTCTATGAATCTTTCGCAGTCGCAGCCAGGTTTGCATTCAGGCTTGCCGCATCCGAATTCGATACCGCGGTCATAGAAGATCTCAGAGTCCGGTCCGCAGGGGCCCAGTCCGATCTCCCAGAAGTTATCTTCCTTTCCGAGACGGACGATATGATCCTCTGCCATGCCGTTGTTCTTCCATATCTCTATTGCTTCATCATCATCCAGATATACTGTTGCCCAAAGTCTGTCCATTGGGAATCCCATCTTTTCCGTGAGGAATTCCACGCCCCAGGCGATGCTCTCCTTCTTGAAATAGTCTCCGAAACTGAAGTTTCCCAGCATCTCAAAAAATGTGCCGTGCCTGGTGGTGTGACCCACGTTGTCGATGTCTCCTGTACGGATGCACTTCTGACAAGTGCACATCCTCTTTCTGGGAGGTGTCTCTGTACCCGCGAAGTACGGCTTCAGAGGCGCCATACCTGAATTTATGATAAGAATCGATTTGTCGTTTTTGGGGATAAGGCTGGAGGACCTTCCTACGTAATGTCCTTTGGATTCGTAGAAGTCCAGAAACCTTCTCCTGATCTCATTAAGGCCAAGATGTTCCATTAGCTCGGGTCGTCCCTTCGTTTTCAGTTATTTTTATAATAAAACACCGCGGTCGATCTTTTTATCCACCGCTGATGTTTATATTGGCTGTCGCTTAAGACTGATCTGTCTTTTCGTCAACAAATTCGATGCTCTCAAGATGAACTTTTAAACTGCCCTTGATGGCATCGATGTACTCTCTGTACAGGATCTTCTGCTCCACCAGTTCCTCCTCAGTGAGTCCCTCGGATTTTTTCTTATGGGAGAGCCAGTTGATCCTTTCTATTTTCTCTTTGGAAACCATATAAGAATTATAGCACAGCCCCCTTTATCTCTCAAGCCTCAATTTGGCCGCGCAGAGGGAAACGAACTTGGCGTTGGTGGGTCTCGGGCTGCATAATGCAGGTTTTCCCAGGACTCGCAAAATATTCTCGTCCGGATTCAGAGCGTATATCTTCATTATGGCGAACCGCATGTTTTTCTCGATGCTCTGGCGGTTTGCTCCGTACTTGCCGCACAAAGCCGGGTAGACATATTTGGCGAAACTTTCGCTGTCAGCTTCGTTGTTCACCAGCATGATGATGGAATCCTTGAGATACTTGTATCCCTTGTAATTAGTGGAAAGCATCAGCTCGTACAGAAGCTTGTCCACCTTCTTGTCAAGAGGCACGGATCTCTCTTCCTCCCGCACCAGGTCGTAAAGCTGTGAGATGGTAAGACCGTCATTTAAAATTTCCGATAAAGTTGAAATATTCATTCCCTTTCTCCTTTCTCAACTGTTATTCAGAACTATGTTTTTATGTAGTCCTTAATGGACTGAAATGTGGCTTCTCCTATGCCTGATACGTTCATGATCTCCTCGATGGAACTGAATCTGCCCACGGTCTCCCGGTAGTCGATTATTCTGGAAGCCTTTGAGGGCCCGATTCCCGGAATAGTCTGAAGAAGAGATGAATCCGCGGTGTTGATGTTCACCCTCCCGTCGTCGGCTGAATCGGTCCCCTGGCCTGTGCAGGATGCAGGCTCGCCTTTCTTCGGAACGATGATCTTCTGACCGTCGAAAACCTTCTCAGCTCTGTTCAGCTCCGTATAGTCCGCGTCATTTGTCAGCCCTCCGGCCAGTTCGATGACCTGGAATACCCTGGTCTCTGTGTCCACCTTGTAGACCCCGGGAACCTTCACTTCCCCGCAGATGTCCACGTAAGCGACCTCTGATAAGGCGGAGACCGGCGACCCTTCAGCGGACCCGACATCATCAGTCTCAGTGCCTTCTGTCTGATCCTGAGTATCCTGACTGATGTCAACCGTCTCTCCGCTTCCCCTGGTCCAGAAAAACAGCACAGAAAGAAAGATGACCGCGATCACCAGCGCCATTCTCAAAAGCTTCTCGTGATCCGCAATGAACAAACGAACCTTATTAAGGTCCATATCCCCCAATGATCTCATAAAAATACCCCCTGATGTCCATATTTTAGGAATATCAGAGGGCATTGTCAATATGCCGAAATTGTATACGATTTGTGAAGATCAGCCGCTTTCTTGTGACCTCCACCTCCCATCTGGGAATGTCAAGCCCGGTGAATTTCATGAAACTCTGGATCAAAGGTTCTGGACTCAGATTGGACCCGCTTCCCTGGTCAAGGACGCAGGTCATAACAGCCTTCTCCTGTTTTGAAACGGATATGGATCGTATCTTCCCTTTTATATCCGTTTCCTCCAGCCTTTTGGTCTTCTTCATCCTTTTCAGAGCGATGATCTCAGGCTGAGCAAGATAATCCTCAAGTAACCTGGCGAGATCTTCCTGTGAAGCATTTGTATCGAAACTGATCTGGAATTCAGCAGCCACTGTTTCAGCAGCGAGTGAGGTCTTCCCCAGATCCATAGGCTCTATGAAGAGTATCTCTATTCCTTCGGGAAGAAGGGGCCTAAGCATGCTGAGAAGTTCATTTTCAGTATGTTCCGTCACTGTCTGGAACTCCAGATATTCCGATACTGAAGAGTATCCCAGAGACAGAGGCTGCGCAAAAGACATCTTCGGATGCGGATTATATCCCTGAGAGTATCGTATGTCCAGGGCTGCGATCTTGAAACTCCTGGAGAACAATCTCATGAGATCCAGATGTGAGATGTACTTTGAATATCCGGTCTTGGTGAATTTGAGAACATAATCAGCCATTTAATATGCCCTCCGTTTCACATTTTACTATCCGGTTGATGCCGCATCCCCTGCATTTGATCCTGCAGTCACCGGTGGTCTCTGATCTGTAAGCCTTCTCTGCCTCGCTTCGAAGAAATGATTTGGTCACTCCACAGTCTATTATATCCCAGGGAAGTACCTCATCGAAATCTCTCTTTCTGGTGGTGTAAAAGTCCTTATCTATGCCAGTGACCCTGAATGCCTCATCCCAGATATCGGGTCTGTAGTGCTCCGTCCAGCCGTCAAGTTTAGCTCCCAGCTTCCATGCGCTGTATAGCAGCCTGGATGTTTTGCGGTCCCCTCTCGCGAATACTGCTTCGAAAGCGGAGGTATCATCGTCATGATAATTGAAGGTGACGCCCTTTATCCTGAGCTTTTCGGAGAGGTAGTTGTGCTTGTTTCTGAAAGATTCAGGGGTGTCCTGGCTCTCCCACTGGAAAGGCGTAAAGGGCTTCGGGACGAAGTTCGATACAGAGACCGTAAGTCTGAAACGGCCGGTCTTGCCGCCGTTAAGTTCATAATTGATATGTTTGATGTTCCTTACGATCTCGGCTATTCCGTCCAGATCTTCGTAGGTCTCTCCCGGAAGTCCATCCATAAAATAGAGCTTTATATGGTTCCATCCCAGAGTAAGAGCTTCCCTTACGGATTCGTATATATCATCATCTGTCACGCCCTTGTTTATAATGTCTCTCAGCCTTTGAGTCCCGGCCTCAGGAGCATAAGTAAGGCTGCTCTTCCGGTATTCCTGGATACGTTCCAGCACCTCGAAGGCGAACTTGTCCATACGAAGTGAAGGAAGCGAAAGTGAAACATTCATAGGTTTGGTCATGTAAAGAAGTCCCAGAGCCAGATCCCCGAACCTGGAATGGTCCGAAGAGGAAAGACTGAGAAGCGAAAGCTCCTCGTGTCCGGTGTTCCTCAGCTGCCTGTAGGCGATTTCGTTGATCCTTTCGACAGAACGCTCCCTTACAGGCCTGTAGATCATACCTGCCTGGCAGAACCTGCAGCCTCTGGTGCAGCCTCTGAAGGTCTCCACCACTGCCCTGTCATGTACAGCCTCAACCATGGGGATGATGGGATCCACCGGAAAAGGGGCGTCTTCAATGGACCGGAGGATGTTCCTTCTGACTGTCCGCGGCGCCTGAGGCACATTCGGGATATACTGTCTGACTGTGCCGTCCTGTTCGTATTCCACATCATAAAATTCGGGAACATAGACTCCCTGCATCTGACAGGCCCTCAGCAAAAAATCCCTTTTGGACAGGCCTTCTTTTTTTGCTCTTCCCAGCTCCTCGAGGAAATCAGGAAGAGCCTCCTCGCCGTCGCCGATCAGGAAACAGTCCACGAATTCCCAAAGAGGTTCAGGGTTTGAAGCGCAGGGCCCCCCTGCGATCATCAGGGGCATGTCTTCCCCTCTATCCCTTGAGAAAACAGGTATTCCGGCAAGATCCATCATATTCAGTACGGAGGTATAAGACATCTCGTACTGAAGGGTGAAGCCCACGCAGTCCATATCCATTAACGGAGTCTTGGTCTCGAGAGCATAAAGAGGAACGCCTTCCTTTCTCATAAGGTCTTCCATATCCTCCTGAGGATGGAAGGCCCTCTGGCAATAGAGACCGTTCCTGTCGTTCACAGCTTTGTAGAGTATCTGAAGGCCGAGATAGGACATGCCTATCTCGTATATATCGGGGAAGCAGAAGCAGAAGTTCACATCCGTTTCCTCTGGTGTTTTCCTGACGGAATTCACTTCGCCTCCTATGTAACGCCCGGGCTTTTCTACTCTTTTAAGCAATTTATCAAGTTTGGCTGTGATATCACTCATCCCAGAATTCCATTTCGTAATCGTTGATCCTGATCACGTCGCCTTCCTGAAGACCCATCTCCTTAAGTTCATCAATTGCACCGTTTTTCTCGATATACTTATACAGGTATCTCAGAGATCCCATATCGAAGAAATTGGTGGAATTGAATATCTTTGTGAGCTGATGACCTTCAAGAGTATATACTCCGGCTTCCTCATCATATCCACATGTGATCTTGTTCCAGTCGGGATCCCTGGAGTCTGCTTCAAAGTCGAAGTAATCCATGGGATCTGGCTCCTGAACGGGTTCCTTCTCGGCCTCTCTCAGTTTGATGAGTGCGGCGGAAAGAAGTTCCCTGACGCCCTCTCCGAGAGGAGCAGCCATGGGATAGCAGTCATAGCCCTTGGCATTGACATATTCCTTGAATTCAAGATATCCGGGATCCTCTGCCATCAGAGGAAGCTCATCGATCTTATTGGCAGCAACTATCTGAGGTTTCTTTGCGACGCTGTCGCTGTAGGCACTGAGCTCTCTGTTGATCTTGTCGAAGTCCTCCTTTGGGTCTCTTCCTTCGGATCCTGAAACGTCTACGACGTGTATAAGCACCTTGGTGCGCTCGATGTGCTTTAGGAATTTTAAGCCCATCCCGGCGCCTTCAGACGCGCCTTCTATGATTCCCGCGATATCCGCCATGACAAAACTGTCACCATAGATGGATACAACTCCAAGGTTGGGATCGATGGTGGTGAAATGATAGTTCGCGATCTTGGGATCCGCTTTGGTAGCCTCCTTTAAAAGGGAAGATTTGCCCACGTTGGGGAAGCCTACGAGGCCTACGTCCGCAAGAAGCTTGAGTTCCAGGATGACGGTCCTCTCCCTTGCCTCTCCACCTGCTTCAGCGAAGTTGGGAGCCTGACGGATGGAGCTTTTAAAGCGGACGTTGCCTCTTCCGCCCTTACCGCCTTTTGCCGCAACAAAAGAATCCCCGTCCACTACCAGGTCCTTCATGATCTTTCCGGATCCCTCGTCGATCACCAGGGTGCCGCAAGGTACTTTAATGATCAGGTCCTGACCGTCTTTGCCGAACTTATTTCGGCTCATGCCGTTCTGTCCGTCTTCAGCCTGATATTTCTTTTTGTACTTGAAGTCCAGGAGGGTCCTGAGATTCCTGTCGGCCTTAAAGACGATACTTCCGCCCTTGCCGCCGTCGCCTCCGTCGGGGCCTCCGTTAGGAACATAGGGATCCCGCCTGAAGGTTACCGCGCCGTTTCCGCCCTTGCCGGACCTGATATAGATCTTCGCTCTGTCAACAAACATTGCCTTGCCTTTAAAAAGAAAGCCCTATACGTAGCGTACAGGGCCATTAACTCTAACTTAAGCTTCCTTGGAATAAACGCTGACCTGTTTTCTGGTCTTGTCTTTTCTCTCGAACTTGACGTTACCGTCGATAAGCGCGAAGAGTGTGTCATCTCCGCCGATGCCAACGTTATTTCCCGGATGGAACTTCGTTCCTCTCTGTCTTACGATGATGCTTCCGGCAGTTACATACTGACCGTCGCCTGCTTTCAATCCAAGACGCTTAGATTCTGAGTCACGACCGTTCTTAGAGCTTCCTACACCTTTTTTACTTGCCATGTGTGTACCTCCTGGTCAGTAATTACTTTCCGGCGTTTTCGATAGCTTCAATGATGGCAGCCTTTGTGGCCTTCTCATCTACTTCAATGCCGTTTTCCTTAGCGATCGCCAGTAATTCGTCCTTCTTCATGGACATGGAGACCTTGATCTCCTCAGAAGCTTCTGCCTTCGCTTCAGCCTCAGCCTTGGGAGCTTCCTTTACGGGAGCCTTAGCTGTTCCTACGGAAAGGATCTCGACAGCTGTATAGGGCTGTCTGTGTCCCTGCTTCTTCCTGTAATCCTTCTTAGCCTTATATTTGAAGATGATTACCTTCTTGCCTTTGCCGGATTCAACGACTTTGCCTTCAACGACGTCGCCTGTGTAAGGTGTTCCGACCTTGGCGCCTTCGCCTTCACCGAGAACAAGAACGTGATCGAAGTTTACCACTTCGCCTGCTTCAGCCTTAAGCTTCTCAACGCGGATCACATCGCCTTCCTGGACTCTGTACTGCTTCCCGCCTGTTTCAATAATTGCGTACATTTTTTCCTCCTCTTACCTGTCTCGCCATTGACGGTGGCAAAGTCAATTGCACTTAAAAACAACCGTGTCTGAGCGGCCAACTGTTAAAATATAGCAGATGGATCCGGGTATGTCAAGGATTAATTTGGAAAAAATGCACCTGCATTTCATAAAAAGCGGCCTTTTGCAAGGCCGCTTTTTCAATTATCCATTGACATGGAATGGTTTCGGAAGATCACTTTTCCATTATCACTCCGTCTTCATCTACAAAGATGTCCAGGATCTCATCGATCTCGTCCTGGGAGATGTCCCGGGCCGTGTCATCAGCCTTGTCGTTTCTGGCCTTAAGCTGGTCCAGAAGTCTGCCCTGGATCTCATCCATGACGGCAGGATGCTGTTCAAGATATTCCTTCACATTCTCTCTGCCCTGCCCTATGCGCTCGCTATTATAGCTGTACCATGAGCCGGCTTTCTCCACGATGCCAGCGGAAGCAGCGCAGTCCAGAAGATCTCCCGACCTTGAAATGCCCTTGCCGTACATGATATCGAATTCGGCCTGTTTGAATGGAGGGGCCACCTTGTTCTTCACGACCTTCACCCTGGCTCTGTTTCCGATGATGGAGTCGCCCTGTTTGATGGACTCTGTCTTCCTTACATCAAGTCTCATAGAGGCGTAGAACTTTAGAGCGCGGCCTCCTGTGGTCACCTCGGGGTTTCCGAACATGATCCCCACTTTCTCACGCAGCTGGTTAATGAATATGACGCAGGTATTGGTCTTGTTCACTGCGCCGGTGATCTTTCTCAGAGCCTGGGACATGAGGCGGGCATGAAGACCAACGTGGGAATCTCCCATGTCGCCCTCCAGTTCGGCTCTTGGGACCAAGGCTGCCACCGAGTCTATAACGATCACATCCAGGGCTCCTGATCTTGCAAGCATGTCGCAGATCTCCAGAGCCTGTTCACCGGTGTCCGGCTGGGATACCAGAAGCTCATCCACATCAACTCCAAGGTTTCCGGCATATACCGGATCAAGAGCATGCTCAGCATCGATAAAGGCAGCCTTGCCGCCCTTCTTCTGAGACTCTGCAACGATGTGAAGAGCAAGGGTGGTCTTGCCGGATGATTCAGGTCCGAAGATCTCAACTATCCTGCCCTTAGGCACTCCGCCTATACCGGTGGCCATGTCAAGGCTTATGGATCCCGTTGAGATCGCTTCGATATTGAGATGGGTCTCGTCTCCCATCTTCATGATGGCACCCTTGCCGAACTGCTTCTGGATCTGCGCGAGAGCCGCTTCCAGAGCCTTATCTTTATCTGTCATTTGATTAGCCATATCAGTCTCCTTAACTAAAGAACATTTGTTCTTTTTTAACTATACTATAGATTTGAATTCCGGTCAAGGATTATTTTTATAAGATCAAAGAACTTCCTCTATCGCTTCGTACAGTTCGTCGTACGTCTCGAGAGCCTTCAGTTCCGGATGGTCATTTTTGAGAGTTTCAGTGGCCCTGAACAGGAATCCGGCCTTGGAATTGAGGATCATTCCCAGGTCGTTATAGCTGTCCCCCACCGCGATGGTATCGAAGCCGATGGACTGCAGGCCTCTTACGGTGGTGAGCTTGGATTCTCTGCACCTCATCTTAAAGCCCGTGACCATGCCGTCCTCTCCTATGATAAGTTCGTTGCAGAAGAGTGTAGGCATGTTGAGTTTTTTCATGAGAGGATGAGCGAACTGTGTGAAGGTGTCGCTTAAGATCACAACCTGTGTCACGTCTCTCAGTTTGTTCATAAACTCCAGAGCACCGGGAAACGGATCGATCCGGGAGATGGTATCCTGGATCTCTTTCAGACCCAGCCCGTGCTCCTTTAAGATCCTTATCCTGTAATTCATGAGCTTGCCGTAATCAGGCTCGTCTCTTGTGGTCCTTTTCAGTTCGGGGATCCCTGTCTCTTCAGAAAAGGCGATCCATATCTCGGGCACCAGGACGCCTTCCATATCCAGACAAACAATATTCATATAGCTTATATCTCCTCGTTGAATAATAGTTTTCTTATGGCATATGCCACGCCCTCATCATCGCAGGAAAGAGTCACATAGTCTGCAGACTCCCTGACCGAGGGAAGAGCGTTTTTTACTGCCACGCCGAAACCTGATTCTTCGAGCATGGCGCAGTCATTGGGGCTGTCTCCGAAGCTCATGGTCTGTGTCAGGGGGACCCCGGTCAGCTCGGAGAGGGCTTTAAGGCCCTTGGCCTTTGATGTGGCGGACCCGCCGATCTCAATATTGTACGAGGTCGAAGAAGTTACTGTGCACTCACTCTGGAGGTCTTCCAGTTCTTCCCATACCTTCTGCTTTATCACCGGGTCCCTGATGATTATATTGATGTTTTCTATGGTGTCGATATGCTGTCTCCAGAACTCCCATATGTCATCCACAGGTCTTCTGGTCGTGAGCACGTAATCAGACCCTTCAGGGGTGCCGGCCTTCTCCAGATAGAAGCGATACCTCTCATCTGAGATATATGCCCCTCCTTCAGAAAAAACTTCGATGGGATATCCCAATTTCAAAAGATGGATCCTAAGCCATTCCGATACTTCGGGGTGAATATAGTCCGAGTACAAAAAACTTCCGTCCCTAAGATCGACGATCTGAGCCCCGTTTGAGCAAATTGCATATCGGAGACCGTTTACAGCGAAAATGCTCTTCGGAAGGGCAATCAGAGGCCTTCCCGTAGCCGCTACGACCTGGAATCCCCTCTCTGCCGCCTCCTCGAGAGTCTTCTTTGTGTGATCTGTCAGTCCGTTCTTTGTGAGGAGAGTTCCGTCCAGATCGAAAGCTATGAGTCTGATGTTCTTAAGTATCTCTTTTTTCTCTTCAGGGATCATCATTTGACAGCCTGATACACTTCGTTGAACATTCTTAAGATGAAATATTCTCTGTTCCAGTTTCGGCCCCTGCTTTTGATCCTGATCTCGGTGACCCGGGTCTCGCCCTTGTAAGTCAGGCCGATATATGCAAGGCCTGCAGGCTTCTCAGGGCTCATGTCATCGGGTCCTGCAACGCCTGTAACGGCAATATTCAAGTCTGACCCGGATATTTTGCTCAGGCCCTCTGCCATCTCTTTGGCAACTTCAGGGGACTCAGCCGTATATTTCTCAAGAGTATCCGGGGAGACTCCCAGTTCCTCTTCTTTTGCCTTATATGAATATGTGACGATCCCTCTGTCGAACACCGCGGAGATCCCGGGGATGTCGGTGAGAGCTTTCGCAAAACCTCCGCCCGTGCAGCTTTCCGCGCAGGAGATGGTGATATGATCCTCAAGAAGCTTCCTGCCTACCACAGTAGCCAGATCTTCGTCATCGTAACTGTAGATATATTCGCCGATGAGATCTCTGACCTTTCCGATCATTTCATTTGTGGCAGCTTCAGCCTCCTCCAGGGTATCCCTTTCGGAGGTTATCCTTAAACTGCACTCCCCTTCCTTAGCATAGGTGGCAATGGTAGGATCGGTCTGTCCGTCGATGAGCGGGAGAAGCACGGTCTCCATCCTGGATTCGCCAAGACCGATGGTCCTCAATATTTTATAGCAGATGTAGTGTTCCCTTTTGGACTCAAGTATGGGTCTTACCTGAAGCTCGAACATCTCGGTCATCTCCCTTGGAGGTCCGGGCATGGATATGATGATCCTGCCGTCCTTCTCTATCATGAATCCCGGCGCGGATCCGTGAAAATTGGGAAGCACAGTGCAGTTATGTTCAGGGAACCAGGCCTGCTTGCGGTTGTTATCGGTCCACGTGTAGCGGGAGGATCTGAAATGATTCTTTAAGATCTCCAGCTGATCGGGATATTCCACCAGTTTTTCACCGAAAAATCCGGATATGACCTCCTTAGTCAGGTCGTCTTCCGTGGGACCCAGACCTCCGGTGGTGAGGACCAGGTCGCAGTCTCTGTAAACGATCTCAAGAAGATCCCTGAGCCGCCCCGGGTTGTCTCCTACGGTATAGTGATACATCACGTCATGACCCAGGTCCTGGAGATTTTTTGAAAGGTATGCCGCATTGGTGTTTACCACCTGCCCGAACAGGATCTCTGTTCCTACAGTGAGGATAGCTGTTTTCATATCTTGCCTCGTCAGTCTTTGAATACCTGTTTGTTGTCGAGAACGTACTGTACGCCTGAGATCACCGTCATCACAAGGGATGCCCAGAGCATCACCTTTGAAAGGACGGTGAACCAGTTAAGGCCTATGACCGGGCAGAGAAGAAGCATGGGCACTGCGAACATCTGAAGCACGGTCTTGATCTTGCCGCTCATGGCTGCAGCAATGACTATCCCTTTTGATGCGGCCACAGTCCTCACTCCTGCTACCAGGAATTCTCTCGCGAGGATTATGATCAGCATCCATGCAGGCACAGGATCAGGAACCATGAGAAGGAACGCGCTGTATACCAGCACCTTGTCCGCCAGAGGGTCCATGATCTTTCCGAAGTTTGTTACAAGGTCATATTTTCTGGCTATCTTTCCGTCCAGCATGTCTGTAAAAGATGCCAGGACAAAGATCACGAAGGCTGTCAGATAGTGCTCAGTATAGTATGAAATAATGAAAAATGGCACTGCCGCTACTCTTGCGACAGTCAGTTTGTTTGGAAGATTCATATTTCCTGTCCCTCCGTTTCAAATCCCGTGAGATCGTAGTCGAAGGCATCCTCTATGGTGACGCTTACTATGTCTCCCGGCCTCAGTTCTTTTCCTGATGTGAATATGACAGAATCATCGATCTCAGGTGCATCGTACATGGTGCGGCCCACATAGCTTCCGTCTTCTTCCGAAGCGTCAACCATGACCTTGAGCGTCCTTCCCTTCAGCGCCTCATTATGTGACTTTGAGATCTCCATCTGGGTCATCATGATGAGGTCCAGTCTCTCCTGCTTCACATCCTCCGGAACCTGATCCTCCCGGTCTCCCGCAGGAGTCCCCTCCTCCCGTGAGTAGCTGAAGACACCTAGTCTCTGAAACTTTTCTTCTCTTACGAGTTCCATGAGATCCCGGAAATCCTCTTCCGTCTCTCCGGGGAATCCCACTATGAGGGTGGTCCTGATGCATATATCCGGCATGGCCGCTCTGAGTTTTCCAAGGGTCTCTCTTATGGATGCTCCTGTGGAGCGTCTTCTCATCTCTTTAAGCACCTTGTCAGAAGAATGCTGGATAGGAACGTCGATATAGTGGCAGATCTTGGGCTCAGAAGACATCACCGAGATCAGGTCATCTGTGATCCTGTCCTCATAGCAGTACATTAGCCTGATCCACTCTATGCCGCCGACCTTTACCAGTTCACGCAAAAGATCCGCCAGCCTGTAGCTGTCATAGATGTCCGTACCGTAATTTGTGGTGTCCTCTGCGATAAGTATCAGTTCCTTCACGCCTGAGGAGGCAAGATAACGGGCTTCTTCAAGCACGTCTTCCTTTCTCTTGGAGCGGTAGTTTCCCCTGATGCCGGGAATGGCGCAGTATGCGCACCTGTTGTTGCAGCCCTCTGCGATCTTAAGCGTTGCTGAGTAGGGATGATCTCCCAGATCCCGCTTCAGAAAAGGCAGGAAACTGTCATAGGTCTCCGTAACATCCACTTTGGAGCCAGGGAAGTCCATAAGAAGCTCAGGGAGCCTGCCGTATTCGTTTACGCCGATGAACATATCCACCTCAGGCATCTCCTCCTTTAGTTCACGGGAAAACCTTTTGGGAAGACATCCCGAAACAACAAGTTTCTGCCTGTCTTCCTTTGCGTCCGCGAACTCAAGGATCCTTTCAATGGACTCTCTCTTGGCATCATCTATGAAGCCGCAGGTGTTGACGATTATCACATCAGCGTCTTCGGGGTCATCTGTTATGATCTGACCCTTCTCCTTAAGAAGATATTTAGCGGCGTCGGTATCGTAAAAGTTTTTGGGACATCCCAGGGTATCAAAATATATCTTCATACTCTGATCAGTTTATCTCCATTTCTTCCTGTCTTTCCTTAAGCTGCTCGAACTCTTCTCTGGTCATGAGGACCTTTCTGGGGCTGGAGCCGTCCTGAGGCCCCACCACGCCCATGTCTTCCATGATGTCAACGATGCGGGCAGCACGGTTATAGCCTATCCTGAACCTTCTCTGAAGAGAGGATACAGATGCCTTGCCGGATTCGATGACCAACTCGATCGAATCCATGAGAAGCTCGTCATAGTTGGAGTCCTGTTCCTTTGAACCCTTGGGATCAACACTGCTTCTTTCCATCCTCTCCAGGATCTCCATCTGCTTCTCGTTATTGGTCTCTATGGCCTGTTTCTTTACGTAATCTATGACCGCGTTCACTTCCCTGTCGGAGACGAAGCAGCCCTGTACACGGGTAGGCTCACTCTGCCCTATGGGACTGTACAGCATGTCGCCCTTTCCGATGAGCTTCTCTGCTCCCTTTTCGTCAAGGATGGTCATGGAGTCTACGTGTGAAGATACGGCAAAAGCGATCCTTGATGGGATATTTGCCTTGATGACACCTGTTATTACGTCCACAGATGGTCTTTGAGTGGCTACGATCAGATGCATTCCGGCAGCTCTTGCCTTCTGGGCGATCCTCATAATGGAATCCTGGACCTGTTTGGAAGCAGCCATCATAAGGTCAGCCAGCTCGTCGATGACGATGACCACCTGAGGCATGACCTTTTCGGGCTCGCCGTTCATGGTGACCAGTTCGTTGTAGGAGGCCAGATCTTTTGCGCCTTCGATAGAAAACTTGTTGTATCTCTCCTCCATTTCAGCCACGCCCCAGTTAAGAGCAGCTGCAGCCTTGGTCGGATCCGTGACCACGGGAACATAGAGGTGAGGAATGCCGTTATAGTTGCTGAGTTCCACCACCTTGGGGTCGATGAGTATGAGCTTCACCTCGTCAGGGTTTGCCTTGTAAAGAAGGGATGTGAGTATGGAGTTGATGCATACCGACTTACCTGAACCGGTGGAACCTGCTATCAGAAGGTGCGGCATGGATTTAAGGTCAGCCACCACCGCGTTTCCTCCTATATCCTTGCCGAGAGCAACGGATAATTTGGACTTGGCATTTCTGAAGTTATCGGAATCTATGATCTCCCTTATATATACAGGCGAAGATTTCTCGTTCTCGATCTCGATGCCGATGGCGGCCTTGCCGGGGATCGGGGCCTCTATCCTGATGCTCTTTGCTTTCAGGTTAAGGGCGATGTCGTTTGCGAGAGAAACGATCCTTGCAACCTTGACACCGAAAGCGGGCTGCACCTCATATCTGGTGACCGCCGGGCCTTGTGTGACCTGGATAACGGAGGCGTCAACGCCGAAGGATCTGAGAGTTTCCTCCAGTTTCTCAGCTCTTGCCTGGAGGGTCTGCACGGATTCCCTGCTGCCTGCCACAGGCTTATCCAGAAGATTTATCGGAGGCATCTTATACTTCTTCGGAGCCTTTGACCTGTTTATCTCATCCTGTGAAAGCATGGCCTGTGAAGCTTCTGCCTTGGAGATGGGCTTCACATGCTCCTTGTCGGGGACCGCAGGAGCGGGCTCATTCTCTGAGGTAGAACTGTCCACGTCATCATATTCCGGAGATGGTGCATCACCTTCAAGACCGTAGCCCTGCCTGACCTCTGCCTTGCCGTCAAGTCCGGTAGTCTCAGAACGTTCTGACTTGCCAAAGAGGTTGTCGCTGTTCAGAAGGCTAAGTATCCCTGCCTGCTTCTTGTCGTTCTTGCTGGTGGGATTCACCAGTTCGGATATTGGAACATACACGTCTTCCTTGCCTGAAGACACACCGATCTGATCAGCTGTCTTCACGGGGATCTCTCTTCTTGGAATATCTTCACCGGAAGGCTTCTTCACAGTAGGCCACGGATCGTGAGGAACACTATCCACAGCTCTTGCCATGTTGTCAGCGTCGTCGAGATGGGCGTTCTCCTTGACCAGCCTGCGTTCTTCCATCTTATCTCCGAGCTTCTGGAACCCCTTGGATATAGGAGTATTGATGATCAGCATCAGGCAGACCAAAGTGACCACAACGCAGAAGATCCATGCACCCACATTGCCCAGCCACTGAAGCAGAGCCTGAGCGATGACCATGCCGAAGAGTCCTCCGGATTCAAGAGTTACCCCGGAGTTGTAGAACTCCGGGACTACAAAGATCCCCCAGTTGATCTTGCTGACTTCAACGAATCTGATGGAGTTCATGGTACAGGCCATGAAGACCAGGAGTATGAGAAGAAACAGTGTCTTAAGGTTGAAGTGAGAAGTCTTCTTGGCGAACAGGAGAACTCCGAAAACGATGAGTATGAACGGGAAGACCTTGGCCATGTGCCCGAACAGTCCCTGCATCACTTCCTTGAGCATCTCACCCAGAGTACCTGCTCCCCCTGTGAAGACGCTTACCGCAAAAAATATGCCCAGGGCGATGGTTATTATCGCCCAGATCTCATCCACGACCCGCTTGTCAGCCTTGCGCTTTTCCTGGATCTCCCTGGCCTTTTCCCTTGCCTTGGAGTGCGGATCGTTCTTTTTGGCGGTCTTAGTCTTTGTTGTTGACTTAGCCATTTAAATACCTCTTTTATCTTTTATTTGAGAGCAAATAAATTGATTATTATAACAGCCGCTGCCAGTACGAACAGATAGTATGAGAAGTACTTAAGCTTGCGGTTCTGTACTATTCTGAGCATTATCTTGATAGCGAAGAGTCCGCAGAGGAACGAGACAGCCACGCCGACGATGACCGGACCGAGGGATGCTCCTCCGAGTCCTGATTCGAAACCATCCGGGAGTTCAAGAATGACCGATCCGAGTATGGTGGGGATCGAGATCAGGAACACGTACTTCACAGCGAAAGCCCTGTCAAGTTTCACGAGAAGTGAAGAGAACAGAGTCGAACCTGATCTGGAGATCCCGGGAATTATGGCAATACCCTGGGCCACTCCTATGAATAGGGCGTTTCTCACGTTCATGTTCTCTATGGTCCTCTTGCCGGTGCCGATGTTTTCCGCGATGATGAGCATTATCCCTGTTATCACGAACATGCATGCGATCACGATGGGTTTGGAGTACATTCCCTCGAAAACATCGCCGAAAATAAATCCGATGATCGCTGTAGGTATGCAGGAAATGATGATCATCACTCCCAGTTTTCTCACAGGACGTTCGTTGAGCCTGAGTCCCCTGCCTCTGACCAGGTCGCCGATGGTGATGAACAGTTCCTTTACCAGTTCCACTATATCCTTCCAGAAGCAGACGAATACGGCGATCAGCGTTCCGAAGTGAAGCAGCACTGCATACAACAGGACTGAATCTTCCTTTATGCCGAAGAAGTATTCCAGCAGTGCCAGGTGTCCTGAAGATGAAATCGGAAGGAACTCAGCAAGTCCCTGTACAAGTCCAAGTATTACTGCCTGTAAATAAGTCATGATCTCAATTCTCCTTCAAAGTGTTATGTTTGAACCAGATGCAATATTCACTGACGGGGCAGGCATCGCATTTGGGTCTCCGGGCGCTGCAGGTGCGCCTCCCATGAAATATCAGAAGATGATGGGCTTCGGTCCATCGGTCATTGGGAAGGACCTTCATAAGTGACTCCTCAGTCTTGAGGACATCCTTCTCATTAACGATCCCCAGCCGGTTGGAGACTCTGAATACGTGGGTGTCCACAGCGATCCTCTGCTGGCCGAAACCTTCAGCCAGGACCACGTTGGCGGTCTTACGCCCCACTCCGGGAAGGCTCATGAGCTCTTCCATGGTCCCGGGGACCTCACCGCTAAATTCTACAGCAAGCTTCCCGGAAAGTGCAATGATATTTTTTGCTTTAGTACGGTACATGCCGATGCTTCTTATGATCTCCTGTACTTCCGCCTCACTGGCCGAGGCAAGGCTGAAAGGGTCCGGATAGTTTGCGAAAAGTACCGGCGTGATCTTGTTGACCGACTTATCCGTGGTCTGTGCCGACAGCACAACGGAGATCAGAAGCTGGAAACGGTTCCCGAAGTCCAGGGCACAGCCTGCGTCGGGATATGTCTCTTTTAGTATGTCCAATACCTTAACTATATCTTTTTTATTCATTGATTTTATCCACAGCCGATGCTAAAATTGTATACGATCTCATTTGCAAGGAGAAACACATGGCTGACCTTTATGATCTGTTGTCTGAGGGATCTGATAAAAGATCCCCTCAGGAAAAAGCTAAACAGCAGATAACCATAGACATCCTCACCGGAGAGATCCGTCCGGGTCAAAGGCTCATAGAGAGCAAACTCTGTGAGCGTTTCGGCCTGTCCAGGCCTCCCCTTCGCCAGATCATAAACCAGCTGGCTTCTGAGGGCTATGTAGAGCTGATCCCCAACCGGGGAGCTTTCGCGGCCAGCTTCGATCCCAGGCGCGTCGAGGATATCCTTTACCTCAGAAATCTGCTCTATCCCGAGGCGGTGCAGCTTGCCATCGAAAGGATAACATCCGACGAATTCGAATCTCTGATGGAGACCTTTGGCTTCATCAGTTTCTACACACCTACCGGTGACACAGATAAGCTGAGAAGGCTCGCCGTGGAATTCGACAGACTGATCTACAGTGCCTGCAAGTCTCCGGAGATCAAAAGCTCACTGGAAAAGTATGACCTGATAATCCGCTGCATATTTCAGAGCTCCGCGATGCCTGTGAACTATGCTGAGAACCTTCTTACCGAATACAAGGCCATATATGACGCCTTCGTCTCAAAGAATTCTTCTCAGGGAGCTGAAGCCGCAAGAAAGCACATGTTCTA
Source organism: uncultured Peptostreptococcaceae bacterium (assembly GCA_905235115.1). Taxonomy (GTDB): domain Bacteria; phylum Bacillota; class Clostridia; order Peptostreptococcales; family Anaerovoracaceae; genus RUG754. Next base: position 94,909 of record CAJOKT010000001.1, on the reverse strand, counting down.
CAGCACCTTAAGGATCAAGCGGAAGGCCTGATCAAAGGAGAAGGTCCATAAGCGCCGATACGATGGGTGAAATGATCCGTCCTGTAAGACCGAATATTATGATCACCATCAGGATCAGATTTCCTCTTCTGTAGACAGGGAGCCACCAGTCATATTTTCTCAGATCGAATATCTGAGTGACGATCCCCCACCCGTCCAGAGGCGGACAGGGAATCAGGTTGAATATCATAAGTATCAGGTTTATGTAGACCACGCAGGCCAGTATCAGGTACAGATAGTACAGAACATCCGACGGTCCGTGCTGATAGGCTGAAAGAACACCTTTCGCGAAAAAGGAGAATATGACGGCGACTATCAGGTTGACTGTCACACCCGCAACAGAGACGATGAATTCGTCTCTTCTTTTATTCTTGTAAAAAGCGGGATTGATCTCCACAGGTCTTCCCCATCCGAAACCTGCGATAAGAAGGAAGAGAAATCCTATGGGATCCACATGTCTTAAGGGATTTACGGAAAGTCTTCCCTGAGCTTTAGGGGTCGGGTCACCCAGCCAATATGATGCATAGGCATGTCCCGCCTCGTGAAGTGAAATACCGATCACAATGCCGGGAAGCATCAAGAGCCTGGAGATGATGGCATCTCCCAGATCTTCAGTTCCGTTCATAAGCCTCTCGGCTATAAGTATTGCAATGAAGACCCAGAAAAGCGGGTCCATGCTTTTGAAAAATCTCTTTATGGAATCAAGCATATTATCTTATCAACCTTCGTATAAAATGCGCATGATGGAACTGTAGGTCCCCGCATCCAGATCCGGCTCCTGGGCATTATCCTGTCCGGGATAACTGTTGCCCTCTATGAGAAGAGGTCCCCGGTCAGCGCTGACAGCCACATCCCAGCCCACATATCCCACCTGGGGCACCACCAGTGAGGCTTCCTTTACCAGCTTCACTATCTCCTCCCACTGAGGGATCCGGAAGCCTTTGAGGGTCACTCCCGATTCAGGAACTGTCTTATAGACCCCTCTCTGTTTGTCGTAGCCATCCGATATGACCACTCCGGTGTTCAGATCGTATACTACGCCTATACCACCTGCGTTGAAATTGTCAACGAATATGCCGTTCTGACCCATGCGGATGCCTCCGGCAACGATCTTGGCTTCGCCGTTCTGCAAAATAGTGATGACCCTGATGGTGTTGACAGAAGTGGAACAGAGCAGATCCATGGTCTTATGCTGTCTGACCACCTCTTCCACAAGGGGCTTTGAATCCTTTACCAGATGATCGTAGAGAGCCTCAGGATCCCAGTCTGATACTTTGATCTTTTCTATTCCGGAACCGCAGCTAAGTCCAAGAGGCTTAGCAATGATATATTCCTTGTCCCTGATGAATTCTCTTAACGCTTCGATCCCCTGTCCGGGTACTCTTGCGTCAGAAGGAAGGGCAGTTCCTTCGGTCTCTCCGTACAGGATGCCCTCTCCTGCCAGCATCCAGTCTCTCTTTACGTACTCATCGAACTTCTTGTTGAACATGGCCTTGCTCTCAAAGTAGTTGATATACCTGAGATCGTTGAACTGCTTATAAAGCTTGTTGTTCTTACCGACAGTCAGGATCTCTGCCCTCTGCCTGCTGTTCTTTTCATACATTCTGAAGGCTTCATAGTCCACATGGCCTGAACCGTATTTTATTGTGCAGAAATAGATGTCAAGAAGTACTGCTCTCCAGGGTCTTCCCGTAATGGCAGAAACTCTTTTCGCGGTCTCCCTGAACCTGGAAAGGTCAAGGCCCTTTAGTTTTTTGAGGTAGAAGGAAAGGTTCATAAGGTCCTCCTCAGCTCGTTAAGTCTGTACTCGTAAGCTTCCATGGCCTCCTTTTCAAAGGGGATATCGTCATCCAGTCCAAGAAGCCTGAGTATGTACTTCAGGAAGTGCGGGTTCATAATGAAGCAGGGCCCGAGAGAATAGGTCGCAAAGAAGTTCCTCACGTGGACCCCTTCCCTTTTGGTGTCCGGATTCATGCCGATACCCTTGAATATGTCAATGAAATAATTGTCGAAATCTCCGTAACAGAAGCTGTACTGACTTCTGTGACCAAGAAGGATCATGCCGTCGAAATTTCCGATGTACTGGGAATTGTGGCGCATATCCTTCATGTGCCTCACCGACTTGTAGTCGAAGATGGAAAGTCCGCGGATGTGGATCTTTTCATCGCTCATGACCTCATCGCCCTCGATGGATGTGCCGAATATCTCAAGAGCGTTGCCGGTCACCAGAAAGATCACGCCCTTCTGTATGGCGTCGATGAGCTGATCTCTGTATGGTATGAGGAGTTCTATGGCCTTCTCCTGCTTTTCCTCGGTCATGCAGCCCATGTAGACCATGTCCGCCTCACCTCTTGCGAAAAGCGGCACGTCCCCCGGATGAGTCTCAACGATGCTGATCTCGGGGCTGCATCTCCTGAGATATTCCATGTTGTAGCTTTCGCCGTAGATATTGGTGTATTCAGGAAAGATAAATTCTACATTTTTCATTTATTTTCCCTCCTTAGCGTATCTTACTATGGCGTCTCTCATATTTTTTGCTTTGGTCACGCAGTCGGTCTCAAAGAGCACGTATACCTTGGTGATGCCTTCCCTGTCCACATTCTGAGGTATGTCGGCCTCGTCCTCCACAGCAGCGATCTTTTCCCGGGGGATCCCTGCGAGAAGCATCCTCAGCTTATGATTGAGGTACATGTGGCCGCCCACGATGATCTTCCTGATATTGGGGCTGTTCAGGAACTCATAGTCTGTCTCGTAGAGCCAGGTAAGGGTCTCTGTGGGATGATTCTTGTCCTGGACCTCGTCCATGAGAAGCACCACATCCTTGTCAGACGGTTCCTTGGCCATATATTCGAAAACCACGGAAGCCGCAGAAACATTCTGAGACTTGGCGGCGAATGCAATGTACTCGATCCCGTTGTACTCAACGCTGTCTTCACGGATATTCGTTACCCTCTGCCCCCCGAGAAACTCTGCTATGGTATCATCCCTGTAGCCCAGCTCCGTGAGCATGGCTACGATGGAAAGAACGTTGAAAGCGTTGAAGACCGTGTCGGAGATCAGAGGATACTCATGACCGTTCACGGTCATCTTGCGGTTCTTCAGGTCCACTGCATCCGCGTAAACGTCCGCCTCGGGATTTCTGAAGCCGCAGCTTTCACAATGGAACTTGCCGATATGCCTGTAATGTCTGTAATCATATATGATCTTTCCGCCGCATCTGGGGCAGATGGCGATGTCCTTTGAGATGTTAGGGAATGGATCGGTCTTGGTGTCGCCCATGGCGAAATAAACGTTCCTGCCATCTCTGTTTAGCTCGCACGATATGGGGTCGCTGGCATTAATAACGCCCTTGGTGCGCTCCCCCAGAAGCCTGAAGGTGTGCTCGATGTGGTTGAATATATTTTCAGGATGTCCGTTTCTTCTGAGACTGTCCTTGCAGATATTGGTGACGAAGATATAGTCGGGTTTGATCCTGGGCATGTAGGTATCCAGGGAAAGTTCATCAGCCTCAAGGATCGACGCGTCTATCCTTGAATGATTGAAGATGTTCACTCCTCTCATGAGATTCACCGCATAGCCGGCCATCATGTTGGCTCCCCAGTCGTTGAAGGATGTCTGAAGACCCTGGGACCTGAGGAAATTGTTGAGCAGCGTGGACGATGTGGTCTTGCCGTCCGTGCCGGTCACAGTGATCACCAGCTTAGGCTTGGCGATCCTTTCCAGGAAGTCAGGGCAGATCTTGCAGGCAAGAAGACCGGGCCTGTCCGTTTTCGGAAAACCTTTTAAATTGTAAAAAACCTGAAAAAGCTTTGCGGCCCACAGGGCTATGTAGAATCTTATCATTACGTCTCCTCTAAAGTATATCAGTAAGAAGCATAGAGATGCTCTCCTTGAACTTGATCCAAAATGACCTGTTCTCGTATTCCTCCTCAGTAAGTTCGTGGCAGCAGCTCATATCTTCAAGAAATGTCTCCTTCATGTTCTCTGCAAAGCCTCTGTCGTACACGAAGGCATTGGTCTCGAAGTTCAGTTTGAAGGACCTGATATCAAAATTGCAGGAACCCACGGAAGAGACTTCGTCATCGCAGACCACGGTCTTGGCGTGCAAAAAACCGTTGTCGTATATGAAAACTCTGCCTCCTGCCTTTATCAGTTCGCCTGCGAAGGAATATGTTGCCCAGTACACGAAGATATGGTCTGGCTTACAGGGTATCATGACCCTTACGTCCGCGCCGGACTGGGCGGCCATCTTGCAGGATTCGATAATGGACCTGTCAGGGACGAAATACGGTGACTGGATGTATACGTATTCACTGGCGGAGGTGATCATCTTCATGTAGGCTCTCTTGATCTGCTGACGTGAAGCTTCAGGGCCGCATGAAACGATCTGGACTCCGCAGTCTCCCGGATTGTTGGTCCTGTCGACTTCAGTCGGTATGTTCATCTTCTCCTTTGTGGTGAAGCGCCAGTCCAAAATGAACCTGCCCTGAAGCTCCTTCACCGCTTCTCCTCTCACCCTGATGTGAGAATCTCTCCAGTATCCGATCCTGGGCACCAGACTGCAGTATTCCTTGCCGATATTGTAGCCTCCGGTATACCCGGTCTCATCGTCTATAACTGCTATTTTGCGGTGATTCCGGTAGTTCAGGTTAAGTCCTACCTTGAATCCGATCTTATAGAACCTGGGAGGAAAGAAATATGCCACCTTCCCTCCTGCCTGCCTGAACTCTCTGGTCGCTCTTCTTCCTATGGACCTGGCCCCAAGGGCATCCAGAAGGAGCTTCACGGACACTCCCTGGGAAGCCTTATCGGTAAGAGCCTTGATAAGACGTTTGCCTATCACATCGTTTTTCATTATGAAAAACTCGATATTGACGGATCTTTTCGCATTGGCGATATCCTCCAGCATCCGGTCCATAAGAACGCTTCCATCGGTAATGAGTTCCACATCGTTCCCATCCGTATAGACCGAGTCCCCATAGACCTGATTGAGCTTCAAAAGATCTTTTTTGGACAATGCTGCAGGATTCTGAGGAAGCACCGATCCGCCGTCCAGATCGTCGATCTGATCTCTTAATATCTTCTCGAAGGCGTCATACTCATCGTCATACAGACGATTGATCTTCATTCTGGAAAGGTTCTGGTTCAGCAAAAGATAGAACACGAAACCAACGATGGGCAGGAATGCCAGCACCATGATCCAGGCAAGAGCAGCAGTAGAAGACTTCCTCTCAAAAAATATCACTGCGATGATCAGTATGAAATTGATGACATAAAGTGCGATCTGAATGGTCGCGTAATGTTCAACAAATTCCTTGAATACCATTTATCAGACCAGCTCTCCTTCCAGGCTGAAAGTATTTGATGATGTTATCTTTACCTTTACAGTCCTGCCCGTAATTTCCGGGCCGCCCTTGAAATTAACAAGTTTGAAGCTGCTCGTCCTTCCGGACATCTTGCCTCTTACACGTTTTGCGGGGCCGTCGCAGAGCACATCCAAGGTCCGTCCCACATAGAGTGAATTCTTGCGGGCGGAAGTCTCGTTGATCTCATTGCAGAGACGGTTGAATCTCTCGTGCTTGACGTCTTCAGGCACCTGATCCTCATACTCAGCCGCGGGAGTACCCTTTCTTATGGAGTAGAGGAAGGTGAAGGCAGAGTCATAGTCCGCCTCTCTGCAAAGGCTTAAGGTGTCCTGGAAATCCTCCTCCGTCTCTCCCGGGAATCCCACGATTATATCCGTTGAAATGGAAATGTCCGGGCATGCCTCTCTCAGTTTACTCACAAGTTCCAGATACTTCTCTCTGGTGTACCGCCTGTTCATACGCTTCAATATCCTGTCTGAACCGGACTGTACTGGAAGATGAAAGTTGTGGCACAGCTTATCGCAGGTCCTGAAGCAGTCGATGAGCTTATCCGAAAGGTCCTTGGGATGAGATGTCATGAAACGGATCCTCTCAAGGCCATCCACCTCATTCAGCCTTTTTACAAGATCCGGAAAGTCCGTGACCGGTCCTTCGGGATCGCCCTTATAGCTGTTCACGTTCTGACCCAGAAGCATGATCTCTTTCACGCCTTCCGCCGCCAGATCCCCGACCTCCTTCACTATGTCCGAAGGCTTCCTGGAGCGCTCCCTTCCCCTGGTATACGGCACTATGCAGTATGTGCAGAAGTTATTGCATCCGAAGGTGATATTCACGTAGGACTTGTGCGCATAAAGACGTTTCACGGGAAGGCCCTCGATGATCTCTCCTCCGTCCTTCCACACGCTCAGCTGCTTCTGTCTCTCTCTATAGAGATTGTCCAGAAGGTCCGGAAGTTCATGGATGTTGTGGGTCCCCAGGACCACGTCCACCCACGGATACTTCTCTTTTATGGAATCGATGACTCTCTGCTGCTGCATCATGCATCCGGTGCAGCAGACGATCAGGTCTTCGCCTTTCTCAAGTTTTTTGTTCTTGAGCTGACCAAGAGTGCCGAAAAAACGCTTGTCCGCATTGTCTCTTACGCTGCAGGTATTAAAAAGCACCAGACCGGCCTCGTTTTTGGAAGGTGCGGGATAAAAGCCCTTTTCCTCCAGAAGGCCTGCCATTACTTCTGAATCGTGTTCATTCATCTGGCACCCGAAGGTCTGTATAAAATAAGTTTTACTCATGTTTTTTCCGTCTTCCCATGAGACTGATCACGCTTTCCTCAGGAGTCAGCTCTCCCAGGATCAACTTGTGCATCGTCTTTGAAATGGGCATCTCCACTCCGTATTTATCCGCCAGGAGGCAGACCGCTTCCTGGGTGGTGTAGCCTTCCACGATCATGCCTACCTTCTTCAGAGCTTCTTCCGTTTCCATACCCTGTCCAAGCATGATACCGAACCGCCTGTTCCTTGAATGCATGGAGGTGCAGGTCACCACAAGGTCCCCGATGCCGCTGAGCCCCGCAAAAGTTTCAGCTTCCCCGCCCATGGCTATGCCCAGACGCTTCATTTCCGCGATCCCACGGGTTATAAGCGCGGCCTTGGCATTATCGCCAAGGTCCAGCCCGTCTGATATGCCGCAGGCAAGAGCGATGACATTCTTCACGGCTCCTCCTGTTTCCACACCGGTAAGATCATGATTGGTGTAGACCCTGAAATACTCGTTCATGAATATCTGCTGCACCTTAAGCATGAACTCCGGATCCAGAGATGACACGCACACCGTGGAAGGAAGCCTTCTCGCCACCTCTTCGGCGTGAGAAGGCCCAGAGAGGCAGGCAAAATACGACCCCGCGTAAGCATCATCCCACACCTGTGACATCCTCATGAGACTACCCTGCTCTATTCCTTTTGAAACGTTGACTATGGGAACGCCTTTTTTTATTTCATCTATTTCCTTAAGTACGGGCCTGAACTGCTGCGCAGGAACTGCCATGACCAGAAGGTCAGCGTCTTCAATGCTCTGACTCAGGTCTGAAGAGGCTTTCAGTTCTTCCGGAAGCATGATCCCCGGAAGATATCTGTGGTTGCCCCCGGTGCTTTTGATCATCTGGATCTGCACCGGATTTCTTCCGTAAAGGGTCACGTCATGACCGTTAGAAAGGAGCACCATGGCAAGAGCCGTACCGAAGCTGCCTGCACCGATCACCGATATCTTCATTTGCTCTTCCCCTTTCCAGCAAGAAATCCAAGGGGCGGTTCTTCGCCGTTCATGAGCCTCCTGACGTTCCCTCTGTGCTTGATGATTATCAGACATGCCATTACGATCACGAAGGGAAGGAACGGCCTTTCAAGGAAGAATGTATATACTGCTGCCAGCGCAGCTCCGGATATGGAGCCCGCTGACATCCTCTTTGTTATGAGAGTGACAGCTGCCACAGTCAGAAGGCATAGAACTGCCAGCTTCCAGTTCACCCCGAGAATACTTCCGAAGGCAACAGCCACACCTTTTCCGCCCCTGAATCCGTAATATACCGGGAAGAGATGGCCTAAGAAGGCCGCCACAGCCGCCCAGTAGCAAAGATCATGAGATCCGAAAACGACAGGCAGTATGAGAACCGGCAGCAATCCCTTCAGGATGTCCACCGCAAGTGTTATCACGGCAGCCTTGGCGCCCAGCACTCTCAGAGCATTGGTGGTGCCGGCGTTTCCGCTGCCCTCCTTCCTGATGTCTACGCCTCTTGCGCGGCCGATCAGGATGGAAGGAGAAACGCTTCCTATCAGGTATGAAATTAAGATCGTCAGTATTATCTTAGCCAATCAGATCATCCCTTTCTCCCTTTTCACGGAAAATAAACTTGATGGATGTTCCCTCAAAGTTGAAGCTTTGTCTTATGCGGTTCTCCAGGTATCTTGAGTAAGAGAAGTGCATGAGATCTCTTCTGTTTATCTGGAAGCTGAACAGAGGGGGCTTAACGCCGATCTGGGCAGCGTAGTAGATCTTGAGTCTTTTGCCCTTGTCCGAAGGAGGCTGTTTCATGAGGATAGCGTCCTGGATCAGAGAATTGAGCTGACCGGTGGGCACCCTCATGGCCCTGTTCTCGGAAATGGTCTTGCACATGGGAAGGACTTTGTCCATCCTCTGGTGGTTAAGGACAGATATGAAGAGCACAGGCGCGTAGCTCATGAATGCAAGATCGGTCTTCAGGAGCTTCTCAAAGTCTCTCATAGTATTGGCCTCTTTTGCCACAAGGTCCCATTTGTTCACGATGACCAGTATGCCCTTGCCGGCCTCGTGAGCAATGCCTGCGATCTTTTTGTCCTGTTCGGTGAGGCCCTCAGCTCCGTCGATCATCAGCGCGCAGACGTCGCATCTCTCGATGGCTGCCACTGCACGGACCACAGAATACTTCTCAACGTCATCATAGATCCTGGACTGACGTCTGATACCTGCGGTATCTATAAGAAGATACTTCTCACCGTCCCTCTCGAAGGGAGTATCGATGGAATCCCTGGTGGTCCCGGCTATGGGTGAAACGATGACACGGTTCTCTCCCAGTATGGCGTTGACCAGGGAGGACTTGCCTACGTTTGGTTTCCCGATGACAGCGATCTTGATCCGGTCGTCATCCTCATCTTCCGTGTCGCTCGGGAAGCCTGCCACCACGTCATCCAGCACGTCTCCGAAGTTCAAAACATTTGCGGATGACACGGGAATGGGTTCGCCCAGCCCCAGTTCATAGAAATCATAGAAGAAATCCGGAAGAGCCGAGGGCTTGTCGATCTTGTTCACCACCAGGACGATGTTTTTTCCAGTGCGGCGGAGCATGTCAGCAACTTCTCTGTCCGCATGGGTCAGTCCGTCTTTTCCGTCCACCATGAAGATGATCACATCCGCAAGATCCATGGCCACCTGAGCCTGCTCCCTCATCTGGGAAAGGATCACATCGTCTGAGGAAGGTTCGATCCCGCCCGTGTCGATAAGTCCGAAGCTCTTGGAGTTCCACTCCGCGTCAGCATAAATTCTGTCTCTTGTGACTCCCGGAGTATCCTCAACTATGGATACACGTTTTCCTACGACTCTGTTAAAAAATGTACTTTTTCCAACGTTGGGTCTGCCAACGATCGCAACTATAGGCTTACTCATCGAACAGGCCTCCGATAAACTCAGCTGCATCAAAGGGTTCAAGATCCTCGATGCCCTCCCCGGTACCGATGAATTTAATGGGTATGTCGAACTCGTCAGCTATGGTGATGGCGATCCCTCCCTTAGCTGTGCCGTCAAGCTTGGTCAGGACCACACCTGTTATCGAAGCGGCGTTTCCGAACTCCTCCGCCTGGGAAACGGCATTCTTGCCGGTGGTTGCATCAAGAATGAGAAGCGTCTCCCTGTCAGCCTCAGGCCACTCTCTCGCGATCACTCTGTCCATTTTGGCCAGCTCGTTCATAAGGTTCTTCTTGGTCTGAAGGCGTCCGGCGGTATCGCAGATCAAAACATCCGCGTGCCTGGCCTTGGCAGTCTGTATGGCGTCAAATATGACTGCAGAGGGATCCGCGCCTTCTCCCTGCTTTATGACAGGAATATCGTTTCTCTCACCCCAGATGGAGAGCTGTTCAGATGCGGCCGCCCTGAAGGTGTCCGCCGCGGCAAGTACCACTGTCTTGCCCTGCTTCTTCAGTCTGTAAGCCAGTTTACCTATGGTGGTGGTCTTGCCCCCGCCGTTTATTCCGATCATCAGGATGAGAAGAGGCGTGTTGTCGGACAGCTTCTGCCTGTCTCCCTTGTCCACGTGACTGATAAGGATATCGGTCAGAGCCTTTTTCACGTTCTTGGGAAGGGTTATGTAGTCTTCGGATATTTTGGCCCGGATCTCATCCATGATCGTCATGGTGGTCTGCATCCCTATATCTGATGAAATGAGAAGCTCTTCAAGGTTGTCGATCACTTCCTCGTCCACTTCCATCTTGGCAAAAAGAGTATTGCTGATCTTTTCGCCAAGACTTCCGAAAAATCCTTTTTTCTCTCTGAATATACTCATCGGTATAGATTTCCTCTCTATAGTTCAAAATCGTCGCCCAGTCTTAGGGAGATCACTTTGGATACTCCCTGCTCCGGCATGGTCACACCGTACAGCACGTCTGCGTGTTCCATAGTGGCCTTCTGGTGGGTCACCACCACGAACTGTATGTCGTGGAAATTTTTGAGATAGTCCGCGAACCTGTCTATATTCATGTCATCCAGTGCGGCCTCCACCTCGTCAAGTATGCAGAAAGGCGTAGGCTTGGTCTTGAGCACGGCGAACATGAGCGCGATAGCGGTCATGGATTTTTCACCGCCGGACAGAAGGTTGATGTTCTGGAGCTTCTTTCCGGGGGGCTGAGCCACGATCTCGATGCCTGAATTAAGGGGATCATCCTCGTTGTCCATGGTGATAGTGGCTGTTCCGCCGCCGAACATCTCCTTGAATATCTCTTCGAAGTTCTTTTCCACCTGATCGAAGTTGGTCCTGAAACGCTCCTTTATGATCTTGTCCATGTCACGGATGATGGTGTTAAGTTCATCCATTGCGGACGTGATGTCCTTGCGCTGATCCAGCATGAACCCGTAACGTTCAGATACCTGCTGATATTCCTCGATCGAGGATGGATCGAAGTCCCCTATCTCGTCCAGCCTGATCTTCATCTCCCTGGACTCTCTCACAGCCTGTGAATAATGGAAGTCCTCGATCTTGTAGTTCAGAGCCTGAGCGTAAGTTATCTCATGGTCATCGAGAAGCTTCTGCTTGAGAGCCTCTAACTGTGCGTCATTTCTGGCCATGCGGATCTCCTGCTGCTGTTTCTGAGCGATGAGGGAATTCAGTTCCTCTGCCTTGAGATTCAGCTCCTGGGTCATCTCCTTCACGTCAGAAAGAGCTTCGGCCTTGTCCCTGTCGATCCCGGCGATGTATTCTTCAAGACCGGACTTCTTATCCGAAAGAACGTTGAACCTGTCCTCTGTATCGTCAGAACCGTAGAGCAGCCTGTCTCTTTTTTCTGTAAGAGAGTCCAGTTCGTCCTGCTTCCTGTCGATCTGCTCTGTAAGATCATCGATGTTGTCCTGAGATATCTCAAGGAGTTCATTAACTGCATCGATCTTATTCTCTATCTCAGTCTTTCTGATGCGGGCATCGGTAATGGCCGAATTGGCCTCGGTGACTCTTGCTGTGACAGCTTCGATATCTTTGAGAAGTACTTCAGAAGATGCCTCAAGTTCCTTGATCTTCTCTTCGGCCTCCTCCGCAGACCTGGCAGAGTTAGCCATCATTTCCTCTGTGTTCTTGAGCTGCTCCAGTATGGTGCTGAGCTCCCTTGACCTTCTCTCCCTGGCCTCAGAGGCGTTTTTCAGGCTCTCATTAAGAGCTGCAAGCCTGGCCTGAAGTTCCACATCTTTTGCTTTGAGGCCTTCCAGTTCCTCCTCAAAAGACTTTCTACCGGCTTTCAGCTCCGATATTTCGCTTAGGTTTTTCTCCTTCTCCGTCTCTATTCCGGAAAGATCTGCGTCGATGTCGCCCAGGTCTTTCGCAAGCGCGGTGATCTCCGTCCTTCGTGACAGGATGTTCATGGTCCTGGTCTTGTACTTGCCGCCTGTGATGGCACCTGATGCGTTGACCACGTCGCCCTCAAGTGTGACGAACCGCACACCCCTGCCTGCTATTTTGGAAAGCCTGACAGCTATGTCCAGATCCTTTACTATGGCGGTCTTGCCCAGAAGGTATTCCATGACGCCTTTATACTGAGGATCATATATGACTATATCTGATGCAAGTCCTTCGAAGCCGTTTGCCTTTTCGACGGCGTTCTCAAGCCTGACCTTTCCGCCCTTCACAGATTCCATAGGAAGGAAGGTGAGTCTGCCTGCAGATGCCTCTTTAAGACGCCTGATGGCGTTTTTTGCGTCCTGATCCTTCTCACAGACTATATTGGATATGCCGGAGCCCAAAGCCGTCTCTACGGCAGTTTCGAAGCCTTTGGGAACATCGATCAGTTCTGCGACGGTGCCTCTCAGACCCGTGGAAGAACCGTTCATTATGAACTTGACAGCGCTACCGTATCCTTCGTAGGAGGCTTCCATCTCTTCAAGAGCCTTTTTCCTTGCGGCCAGCTGAGATCTTTTGATCTTTAGTTCTCCCGAATCAGACTCCAGTCTGTCAGCTTCGGATGTAAGGGCAAAAACTCTGGCGTCATTGTCCGAGATCTTTTTAAGTACAGCGTTTCCGGCATCGTCATTGGCCTTCTTAAGTTCTTCCGCCTTGGAGATGTCTTCGCGAATGTCCCCGGAGTTCAGGCTGCCCTCCTCAGAATCTGACTGAAGCTGCTCGCGCCGCTTTATGAGAGTCTCCTTCATGCTGCCGATGGACCTTGCCTCAGATCTGAATCCGGAAGCCTTTGCGGAAAGTTCCAGAATAGTATTCTTGATGTCTTCAAGGTCCTCCTGCCTGGAAAGGGACTGGGACATGATCTTGTTGTAATTATCTATCTCAGTCTCCAGAGCTCTTGTAGCTCTGGTCATGTCTTCTGCCATGGCCGCAAGAGCGTTTTCCTTTTCCTCGCTGGAGTTCATCTCCTTCTCGAGACGGGAGTTAAGATCCTCGATCTCTCCTGTAAGTCTCTGGATGTCGTTGTCCATGGCGGAAAGCCTGGACTCGTCCATCTGGGTCTTGTTCTTTATGTCATTCAGCTTATTGACGATCGCCAGAAGCTCCTCTCTGGCCCTGTCACCCAGCGACTGCAGTTCTTCGTTCTTCTGCCTCTTCTCCCCGATCTGTTCCTCCAGAGTCTCTTTCTCTTCTTTATGCTTTTCGATATCGTTCCTGAGTGTCTCGGCATCCTCCTCTGATATGGAGCCCTGGGCGTTCAGTCTGTCGATGTTGTGCAGGGCGATGTTGATGTCAAGATCCTTTTTCCTGGCGCGGATTTCAAGGGCTTCTCTGGCCTTCTCGCTGTCTTCCTTAAGGCCGCCTATCCTGCTCTCGATCTCGAATATGATATCGTTGAGCCTGTCCAGGTTCATATTGGCCTTTTCCAGCTTGCTCTCGGCTTCACGCTTTCTGGACTTGTACATCACAACGCCGGCGGATTCCTCGAAGATCTCTCTCCTCTCATCAGCCTTGCCATCTATGATGTTCTGGACCTTGCCCTGTCCGATAATAGAATAGCCGTCAACTCCGATACCGGTGTCCATGATCAGTTCGCGGATATCTCTTAACCTGCAGGTATTATTATTGATGAGATACTCTGATTCACCGGAGCGGTACATCCTTCTTGTGATGGCCACCTCATTGTAGTCAGTAGGAAGAACTCCCTGAGAGTTGTCGATGACAAGAGTCACCTCAGCCATGCCCCTGGATTTCCTTGAAGCAGTACCGTTGAAGATGACTTCCTCCATCTTGCCGCCTCTGAGCATCCTGGGGCTCTGTTCGCCCAGTACCCATCTGATGGCGTCGCTTATATTGGATTTTCCGGATCCGTTAGGTCCCACGATGCAGGTGACTCCCGGATGGAAGTCCACCACAACAGGCTCCGCAAAAGATTTGAATCCCTGTATCTCGATTCGCTTAAAATACATATTTACCCTCTTTGAGCCGTTCCAGGGCATCTTTTGCCGCGTCCTGGCCGGCGGATTTTTTGCTCTTGCCGGAGCCTTTTCCTACTGTTTCTCCGTCAAGTTCTATGTGTACATAAAATGTTCTGTCGTGAGGCGGACCCTGGAAGCTGTCCACCACATATCTGATGTCAGTGACCGCGCCCTTGTGCTGGACCTTCTCCTGGAACTCCGACTTATAGTCAGTAAAGAGTTCACCCTTTACGGCAAGTTCCAGCGTCTCTTCCAACACCTCAAGGATAACTTTTTTTGCGCAGTCGTATCCTCCGTCCAGAAATACCGCGCCGAAGACCGCCTCCATGGCATCAGCAATGATGGAAGGTTTCTCGGAACCTCCGGACTGCCGTTCTCCCATGCCCAGTCTGACAGCCCTGCCGAGTCCGATGCTTCGCCCGGCCGTATTGAGGGATCTCTCGCATACCGCAAGAGCTCTGGTCCTGGTGAGCACACCCTCGGGCTGATTTTTAAGAATTCTGTAAAGCTCCTCGCCAACAGCACAGTCAAGGACCGCGTCCCCCACGAACTCAAGCCTCTCATTGTCTTCCTCCTCAGGGTGTTCCTTTCCATAGGAGCTGTGAGTCAGGGCTGCCCTGATAAGGCCGGGGTCCCGGAACTTGTATCCGATCACATTTTCAATATCTTCAGGCTTCATCATTTCAGTCATTGATCCCCCGAACAACCTGAATGGATTCCCGGATGACGTTTATAACATCTTCCTCAACAAAATCGATGGCTTTCATGATGGTGGACTTCACGCCTTTTGCTCCGGATGAACCGTGCATCTTGACCACTGGCTTATTGATCCCCAGTATGGGTGCTCCGCCGTACTCAGCGTAGTCGAACTCCTTTTTAAGTTCCATGAGCTTGTCGACGAGGAAAAGTGATCCGACTCTGGCGTGAAGGCCGTCGGTGAACTTATTCTTGATGGTCTTGAATATGTTCCAGGCCATACCTTCTGTAAGCTTAAGGATTATGTTTCCGGTGAAGCCGTCTGTGACGATCACGTCTGCTTTTCCCTTGGGAACATCCCTTGCCTCGATATTGCCCTTGAAATTCAGGTCGGAATTCATGAGAAGATCGTAGGCTTCCTTTGTAAGAGAATTGCCCTTTCCCTTCTCCTCACCGATGTTGACCAGAGCCACTGAAGGATTCTCTCTTCCGAGAACGTTCTCCATGTATATGGATGACATCAGTGCGAATTCCACAAGATTTCTGGGCTTGCACTCTGAATTGGCCCCGGCGTCGCAGAGCATGGATGCCATGCCGCCCAGGATCGGATAGATGGAGCAGATAGCAGGACGGTCGATGCCCTTTATGCGTCCGACGATCAGAAGCCCTCCCGCAAGGAGAGCTCCGGTGGAACCCGCTGAGATGAACACATCTCCTTCACCGTTTTTAAGCATATTCATGCCTATAACGATGCTGGAATCCTTCTTCCTTCTGATGGCCATAGCCGGAGCATCGTCGTTGGTGATGCTTTCTCCGGCATTAACGAAGGAAATATTATCGATAGGCCTCCTGCCCTGATATTTGGAAACGCATTTTCTCAGGGTCTCTTCGTCCCCCACGAGAACGATCTCGTGATCGATCCCCCTGGCAGCAAGCACCGCGCCCTCGCATATTGCTTCAGGAGCGTTGTCTCCGCCCATACCGTCTATTATGATTTTCATGAGTTGTCCTTTCATGTCCGATACATATTTATACAGAATATATTCTACCACAAAAAGCACAAAAAAGCCACTATGAAATGGCTTTTTAGATACAAAATATTGTGGTTTGGCTTTTAGGTGAAACTCAGTTGTTCAGGACCTTCCTTAAGGGCCCCGTCTTCCTTGAACGGAAGCTCATCGAGGGCTCCGAAATACTTCCTATATTGTTCCTTATACACCGCCTGATACTCGGGATTCCCGGAATGATGGAGCTCATGGATGTAATCATGTTCGTTACCGATGACCTCCGGATCAGAAAGCTGCAGAATGTAGATTGCAAGATCCGAACACATGTCGGATATATGCTCCAGATTCTGGAGGATGGCCTGATACTGGATGCCTGTCACTGGATCACAGATGTTCTTCATCATCCTGTACACATGCCTTGAGTTCAGGGTATCGATCAGGTCGTCTATAACCTCCTCAAAAGGTTCCACCTTTCTTGCCAGTTCAGCGCTGTTCTCCTTGTATGCTTTCTGGACAAGATCCAGGATCTCATAGATAGCATCCACCGCCAGCCTGAGTTCAGTCTTTGCATATTCGGTCAGCTGAAGACCGTTGTCTCTTAAGATGTCCACGGCCTTGGTGATATTTACCGCCAGGTCCCCTATTCTCTCAAAACATCTCAGAGCCTTTATCTGGAAGTTCTGATTACGGTTGTCACGGTCACGAACGACATGAGGTGAAATGGACACCACATATTCGTTGGCTTTGTCTATGACCCTGTCCAGAATGATCTCGCGCTGATTGATCCTGTCATCTCTGGCAGGATCGTATTCATAGATCTGCATGACGCAGGCATCGTAGTTGTGCAGAGCAATGTCGCTCATGTGCCCGATGAGATGAGACACCTGTGAAAGAGCCAGTACCGGAGATGTGACAAGAAGAGGATCCAGCTCGTTCAGCGCCTGCTCTATCTCGATGTCCTCCTGCTCCTTCGGGACATCTGGTATAAGCTTCTCAGCGATGGCCGCAAATACGCCTGACAGAGGAAGGAAAATAACCGCCGGAACAAGTCTGAAAATGCCGTGTACATTGGCCACGCCTCCGGAATCCAGAGACATTTTCCATATCTCATCGGAAAGGATGCCGGTGGTCCTGAGTATGATAAGCGCGATGATGATCAGGGCCGCCGCGCAGATATTATAGATGACATGCACAGTGGCTGTTCTTTTTTGCTCTGTGTTGGCGCCTATATGGCAGACTATGTAGGTGGTGAGGCAGTCTCCGATGTTGACTCCGATGATAACAGCGAATATGCCGTTAAGCTCCACTCCGATGGATGACGCGATGGACTGGATGATACCGACAACAGCAGATGATGACTGGATAATGGCAGTGACTCCCACACCTGAGAGGAACTGCAGGAAATAATTGTTTTCAAAAGAAACGAGCAGCCCCGACATCTTATCTGAGAAAGCAGCCACGGCGCTCGACATATAGAGCAGTCCCATGAAGAGGATACCAAAACCGCAGGCTATGTTGCCCATGTTTTTGTGGGATCCTCTCCTTGAGAACATTATGAGCACTATGCCTATGATGAGGGCAAGGGGCGCCAGATTATCCGCCTTGAAGAAGTAGAGTATGCTGTCTTCCGCGGATCTCAGGTCCATGAGCCTGATGATCTGCGCTGTGATGGCTGTTCCCACGTTGGCGCCCAGAACGATGCCGATGGATTGTCTGAATGTGAGGAAACCGGCTCCGACCAGACCTACCGTTAAAACGATAGTGGCGGTGGAGCTCTGGATGACGCAGGTGACCAGAACACCCAGCAAAAAACTAAGCGCAGGGCTGTTGGTGACCTTTGACAAAGCTTCCTTCATGGCGCCTCCCGAACTGGCCTTCAGTCCGTCTCCCATGACTCTCATGCCGTAGAGAAACATGGACAGACCGCCCAGGAGAGCGATTATTCTGTAAAATACTACCATCGGTAACGTCTCCCTGAATCAATTCACCTATTTGTCTTTGTACTCTTCTCTGAGCTCCTTGATGATGGCATCGATCTTTCTTACCGCTGCCCTGAAGTCATCAGCCTCATAACCTCTCGTGGTCATGGCTGCAGTCCCTATCCTTACGCCGGAGGTCTGCATAGGTGAACGCTTCTCATTGGGAACACAGTTTTTGTTAAGGGTGATGCCTCTTTCGTCACACCTCTCCTGAAGGACCTTGCCGCTGAAGGGTTCATCAGACAGATCAAGAAGGATCAGATGGTTGTCCGTTCCTCCGGTGACCACCTTGTATCCCAGCTTCAGGAACTCGTCGCAGAGTGCAGCGCAGTTCTCGACTACCTTCTTTGCATAGTCCTTGAATTCGGGACGAAGAGCTTCTTCAGCGCATACCGCCTTGGCTGCTATGATATGCTCCAGGGGGCCTCCCTGTGCATAGGGGAATACCGCGGAGTCCACTCTCTTGTGGAGAGGCTTGCCGTCCACTTCGATGGGCTTGGCAAAGATCAGGCCTCCTCTGGGTCCTCTTAAGGTCTTGTGTGTGGTCGTCGTCACGATATCAGCATATCCGAAGGGAGAAGGATGAACTCCGCCTGCCACGAGGCCTGCGATGTGGGCCATGTCTACCATGAAGTATGCTCCGACTTCCTTTGCGATCTCGGAGAATGCTTTGAAGTCGATGATCCTGGAATATGCGGACGCTCCTGTAAGGATAAGCTTGGGATGGCATTCGAGTGCCTTCTTCCTTACGCTCTCCATGTCGATGTATCCTTCTTCGTTTACATCGTAAAACTCCATGTGATACAGATTTCCGCTGAAGTTGACGCTGGAGCCGTGGGTAAGATGTCCGCCGTGGTCAAGGTCGAAGCTCAGGATCGTATCACCTACGTTGAGAAGAGCCTTATAGGCTGCAAAGTTAGCCTGAGAGCCGGAATGTGGCTGAACATTTACGTGATAGTCAGTATCGAAGACCTTCTGCCATACCTCACAGCAGTACTGCTCGATCTGGTCAACGATCTCACATCCGCCGTAGTATCTTCCGTTGTTTCCGGTGGGCCTTCCCGAAGGATAACCTTCAGCATATTTCCATGAAAGGCAGCTTCCGCAGGCTGCAAGGACTGCTTCGGAGCAATAGTTTTCAGAAGCGATAAGCTCGATGTTATTGCTCTGTCTCTCGAATTCCTTCTGGATAAGTCCTCCGACGATGGGGGAAGTCTTCTGAATTAATTCATAATTTGCGCGATTATATTCGTCGTACATGATCCGATCCTTTCCTTTCTGTATCTGAGATCTTCATAAATCATGGATCTTTTGCGCAGCAAAAAATCCAAATTCTGACACTATAATTATAGCCCTGTCAATTAAAAAATCAAGGGAAGAACTAAAGTTCCATCTTCATTATCCTTGGGAAGCAGGTATCCCCTTTCTGACCGCAGCCGGAGCAGGTAAATAGATTGCCGGCCTCATTCCCTTCAACTTCGGAGAAACCCACCTTCTCGAAGAATTCCGGGTCTTTTGCGGCAAGATAGATCCTTTTGCCATCCAGCTTCCTGACCTCTGTGACGAGCTTGTTTACCATGATCCTTCCCATGCCTGTCCTCCTGAGAGGCGCGTCCACGGCAATACCGTCGAGGATGAACTCCCCCTGCCTCTTGGACAGGATTATTCCCCCTGTGAGAAAATCGGGTTCCTGGACCACCTTCCAGCATTTGAGCACCTGATCGCCCACCCTGTCTTTATCGCTTAAGTCCAGACCGAATCTGGTCATGAACTCCGCCAGACGGTCGTATTCATCGGTTTCCTTTAACATGAATCTAAGCATTTGCACCACCTGATCTGATCTTCAAATAGAACCGGTAAATAATGGCTGTGAACACAAGCCCGATGGATATGGCCACTGCCACGCTCAGCGCTGTCCTTCCGTACATGAAGGCAGCGGTATAGTCTTCGTCAATAAGCCTCTCCACGAAGTAGTAGAGCGCGGACCCGGGGACCAGTATGATGGAAGCGGAGGTTATGAATATGGTAGCCGGAGCCTTGTTCTTTCTGGCCATGATCTCAGCAAAAAAACCTATGAACACAGCGGCAAGGACCGTAGGGATGAAGATCCCTCCGAAATACTCATGGAACAAAAGATACAGCCCCCAGGCAGCTGCTCCGCCCAGACCTCCTGTTACGGACTGTCTTCTTGAAGTGTTTATAAGAAGCGCATATCCAAGTGTTCCCAGGAAAGCCATGACTATCTGAACCGCGTAAAGATAAAAGCCTGTCCTGTCCGCGGAGGAAATGACCGGGATGGAAAGTTCCAGGGAAAATATCCTTGCGAAAAGTCTCGTAAGAGCAAGGGGCGGCGCCACGCCAAGTCCTATGGCTCCCGCTGTGACCAGCGCATTCAAAAGCCTAACGCTTCCCGTAGCTATATCACCCAGAAGCATGTCTCTTACGGAATTGGTAAGGGCAAGACCCGGGATCAGAAGCATTATCTGTCCTATCAGGATATAGTTCATATCTGCCATCCCGCCTGAAAACAGTATGACCGTGATCAAGCCTGAGATCAGTGCAGTGGTGAATGTCAGTGCAAGCTGGTTCTCATTGAATTTTTTGAGATACCGCTGCAGAAAGGCTATAACTGCACCTATGCCCAAGGCGAAGAGACCGTCCAGAAAAGATCCTCCGAAGAACACAGTGAAGGCCCCTGCCACCAGAGATGCGCTGAGATACTTGACAAGCAGAGAATGCTGCGGTCTGTCCATGACCTTAAGATATCTGTCCCTGATCTCGTCGATGCCGGGTCTGTAATCGCAAATATATCTGGAAAGATCATTCAGATAGTCCAGCCTGTCGAAATTGGTGTCATTTCTTTTGACCCGCCTGATCTGTGTAATGATGTTTCCGTCCGGATCCTCAAAAGTTGTCTGGATGTTGGTGGTGATGATGAAAACATTGATCCTTTCGAAAGGGCAGCCGTAGGCAGAAAGCATTCTTTCCACGCTTTCCTCCACTCTGCTGACCTCGGCGCCGGCCACCAGCATCTCTTCTGCTATATCCAGGACGATTTGAAGGAGTTTACTATAATCCATTTATATCAACCTAGCTCTCAGGTGCCCGATCAGGTAAAGTGAACCTGCACACACAAGACAGTCATAGTTATTTGCCGAATCAAGAGCCTCATCCAGTGCTTTGTCAGGCTCTGAATAAGACTCAGCTTTTCCGCCAAGGGCCTCTATTTCGCACTTAAGCTCATCTGCAGTCATCTTTCTGGGATTGCCTGGTTCCGTCACGATGAAATCATGGGCAATCTCAAGGAATTCCCTGAGTATCCCCTCAGTATCTTTATCTCTGAGCATGCCTGTAAGCATGAGGATATTTCTTCCGGGAAGAAGCTTTTGGCAAGCCTCCTTGAGAGTCCTTGCGCCGTCCGGATTGTGGGCGCCGTCGATTATGACAAGAGGCTGTCTTCTCATTATCTCGAATCTGCCGATCTGAACAGCGTTCTTCAACCCCTGATATATGGCGTCAGGGCTTATCTCCACATCGTGGAAGTCCTGAAGCACTTCAATAGCCTTAAGAGCGCATACAGCGTTCTCCACCTGGTGCTCGCCCTTCATGGAGATCTCCAGCCCGTAATAGGCGTTTCCGGTAAAAGCATCGAATCTGGTTCCTTCCAGAGTCTCGCTTATGATGTTCACTTCTGTGTCTTTTGTCTCAAAATACTCAGACCCGGTCTCTGAAGCTTTCTTCCTGAACACTTCAAGAGCCTCCTCAGCCCGGGACGACGTAACCACCGGGCATCCTTCCTTGATGATGCCGGCCTTGTTCCCTGCGATCTCTGCCAGGGTGTTTCCCAGTCTGTCCGTATGATCGAAGGAAATGGATGTTATGACTGAGCAGAGAGGATTCTTGATGATGTTTGTTGAGTCCCCTGTTCCGCCCAGGCCAACTTCCAGCACCACAAGATCTGCCTTCTTTTCTCTGAAATAGAGAAAAGCCACGGCAGTTATGACTTCGAACTCGGTGGGAGAATCCTCTCCCCTGTCAGTAATGACCTTCACCTTATCCAGGACCATGTCTGTATATTTTGCAAGATCCTCGTCTGAGATGTACTCATGATCGAATTCGATTCTCTCGTTGAAGACAGTGAGGAACGGGGAGGTATAAAGTCCCACCCTGTACCCCTGGGCTTCAAGCACTTCGTATATGTACTTGCATACCGAGCCCTTGCCGTTGGTTCCGGCCACATGGATGTACTTAAGTCCATCCTGCGGGTCTCCCAGTTCCTTCATGAGTGAATTCATCCTCTCAAGGCCCAGTACGCTCCCGAACTTTTCAAATTCGTGTATCCTGGAAACTGCGTCCATCATCTGACCTTCTGAGACACGATCTCAAGCTGTTTGATCACCTTGTCAAGCATTTCCTCATATTTTACAAGTTTGTCCTTCTCAGACCGGACCTTGGCCTCAGGAGCCTTGTTCACGAAGTTGGGATTGCTGAGCATGCCATTGGATCTCTTCACTTCGCCCTCAAGGCGGGCCTTCTCCTTTGTGAGTCTGTCAAACTCCTCGTTGTAGTCCACCAGTTCGTCCAGGGGAACGTAGATCTCAGCTCCGTCGATCACCGCGGAAACGGAATCCCCGGGGATCTCGTCCTTGGAGTGTGCAAAGGTGAGTTCAGTAATGTTCCCGAGATTTTTCAGATAGTTCTCTCCCCTTCTGAGAAGTTCCTCTTTCTCTCCATCGGCAAGGACCGCAGCTTTGATCTTGACAGATGGAGCAACGGACTTCTCTGCCTTTATGTTCCTTATGGCTCTCACTGCGTCCATGGTGGTCTGAAGAACTTTTGAGGCCTCGGGATAGACATATGAAAGAGAAGCCTTAGGCCAGGACTCGGAGATAAGATACTTCTTCTCACCTTCTCCGTGGGGAAGATAGCTCCAGATCTCCTCTGTGATGAACGGCATGAAGGGATGAAGAAGCTTCAGCATGTTCTTTAAGCACATGACCAGAGCAAATCTGGCTGTCTTCTTGTCCTCTTCGTCATCCCCCCAGAGTCTGGGCTTCACCAGTTCTATGTACCAGTCGCAGAACTCGTTCCAGATAAGATCATATATCCTCTGTCCTGCCATGGCAGTGTCATATCTGTCCATGGCGGGATCCACATATTCGATGCAGTCGTTGATGCGGTTAAGCATCCACTTGTCCTCATCCTTAAGAGCGATCCTTGAGAAGTCTGTGGTATCCGCGCATGCGCATCCGCAGCAGTCATCGCAGCACTGTGCCATCTCTCTGAAGTTTCCTTCCTCGTCTTCGATGTTCATGATGACGAATCTGGAGGCGTTCCAGAGCTTGTTGGCAAAGTTTCTCGCTGATTCGATCTTTTCAGTCTGGAATCTCATGTCGTTTCCCGGGGAGATACCGTTGGAAAGCATGAATCTCAGGGCGTCCGCTCCATACTGATCGATGATCTCAAGAGGATCGATGCCGTTTCCGAGAGACTTGCTCATCTTCCTGCCCTGGGCATCTCTGACAAGACCGTGGATGTAGATGTCATAGAAAGGCACCTCGCCCATGTATTCAAGACCGGAGAACATCATTCTGACCACCCAGAAGAAGATGATGTCATATCCTGTGATCATTGAAGTGGTCGGATAGAAATAATCCAGGTCCGGGGTCTTTTCGGGCCATCCCAGTGTGGAGAAGGGCCAGAGTGCGCTGGAGAACCATGTGTCCAGAACGTCAGGATCCTGGGTGAGATGGGTGCATCCGCACTTGGGACACTTCTCAGGCATGGATGCGGCAACTGTTATCTCACCGCACTCATCGCAGTAATACGCAGGGATCCTGTGTCCCCACCAAAGCTGCCTTGAGATGCACCAGTCCTTGATCTCCTCAAGCCAGTGAAGGTATGTCTTTTTGAACCTGTCCGGGAAGAACCTGGATGTTCCGTTCTCTACTGCCTCGATGGCAGGTCTGGCCAGTTCTTCCATAGCTACGAACCACTGATCGGAAAGCATGGGTTCTATGGCAGAATGACATCTGTAACATTCTCCCTCGGGGATCACCATGCGCTCAACCTTTACAAGGTATCCGGCATCTTCCAGATCCCTTACCCATGCCTTGCGGCACTCGTAGCGGTCCATGCCCTCATACTTTCCTGCAAGGCCGTTCATAGTGGCGTTCTTATTGATGCAGCTCACGCAGGGAAGCCCGTGCCTCTGCCCCACTTCGAAGTCGTTGAAGTCGTGAGCGGGAGTGATCTTAACTGCGCCGGTGCCCTTTTCCGGATCCGGATAAGGGTCTGCGATGATTGGTATTTCTTTATTAATGATGGGAAGATATACTTTTTTGCCGATGAGAGAGGCATATCTTTTATCTCCGTCACGCACTGCGATGGCTTCATCGCTGAACATGGTCTCAGGACGTGACGTTGCGACGACTATTCCGTCAAAAGATCCGTCAACCGACGGATACCTGAAGTACCAGTAATTGCCGTCCTTGTCATTGTGTTCTACTTCAGCATCGCTCAGGGATGTTCCGCAGGTGGGACACCAGTTGATGAGACGGTTTCCCCTGTAGATAAGTCCTTTCTCATAGAGCCTGATGAAGGCTTCCTTTACGGCATTGGAACATCCCTCGTCCATGGTGAATCTCTCCCTTGACCAGTCGCAGGAATCTCCCAGTTTGCGGCACTGCCTCGTAATGCGTCCGCCGTATTCTTCCTTCCATGCCCAGGCACGCTTAAGGAACTCCTCGCGGCCCAGGTCTTCCTTTTCAAGACCCTCTTCTTTTCTGATCTTTTCCACCACCTTCACTTCGGTGGCTATTGAAGCGTGGTCTGAGCCTGGAAGCCAGAGGGCCGAATAGCCCTTCATCCTCTTGTACCTTGTAAGGGAGTCTTGAAGAGTATGGTCAAGGGCGTGTCCCATATGAAGCTGCCCAGTGATGTTCGGAGGCGGCATCACGATGGTGAAGGGCTTCTTGTCCGGGTCGATCTCCGCCCTGAAAAGTCCTTCGTTCTCCCACATCTCATAAATCCTGGTCTCGAATTCTTTCGGATCATATGTCTTAGCTAAATTCTTCTGCATAAATGCCGCTCCTTTAAAATATTCCGTCTATAAAAACTCTAATGCCTATCAATATCAGTATGATGCCGCCCAGTGCGGTCTCCTTAAACGGTAGTTTTCCATGAAGGAACCTTCCCGCGTAAAGCGCTGCCATGCACAGCCCGAAGGTTATCAAGCCTATAGTTAAAGTGGAGGTCAGGGCCATTCCAAAAGTGTAGTCTGCAATGGTGAACCCAACCGAAAGAGCATCGATAGATGTCGCCACTCCCTGGATCAGGATCTGGCCCGATCCGGTCCCCTCAGTCAGCTGTACATCATCATCCTCCCTGCCTTCTCTTATCATCCTGATCCCGAGAAAGAAAAGTATTATCAGTGACAGCCATGGGGTGAATTTCAAAAGCCATCCCATGAGCATCACCGCACCTTTCACAAGAAACCACCCCATGAGAGGCATGACGAACTGAAAGGCTCCGAAGGTGAATGCTATAGCCGTTTTTTTACCAATGGACATGCCCGGTTCTCTGATGCTGTCAGCCACCGAAACGCTGACTGCGTCCATGGCAAGACCTGCACCCAGGCCGACCGAGGTAACAAAAAAAGAAATACCATACATAACTGTAATATTATACCAAACAATCCAACTCTGTAAAAGCCCTAAATTAGCAAAGCCGGACCTGTCAAAAAAGACCTGTCCGGCGTATTAATCCTATTTATTTTCCAGGAAGCTCTTCAGGAAAGTCAGCCTGTGTATGGGGGTTATCCCGTACTTTCTGAGGCCATCGTAGTGTTTCTCCGTTCCATATCCCATGTTGGACTCGAATCCGTATCCCGGATACTGCTCGGCATAGGCCTCCATCATTCTGTCTCTGGTGACCTTGGCGACTATGGAAGCTGCAGCGATGGACAGACTCCTGGCATCACCCTTCACGATGCCTGTCTGGCTCTGGCTTATGCCGTTCAGGGTCACAGCGTCGATCAGGACGTGCTCCAGAGGACCCAGATCTCGCTTCTGAAGCATCTTCTCGGCTTTTTCGATGGAATCCTTCATTGCAAGCTTCGTTGCCTCCAGAATGTTGATCTCATCGATCACCTTGTTGTCCCGCTGCCCGATACCTACGGCAAGTGCTTCCTCCAGGATCATGTCATACAGTTCCTCTCTGGCTTTTTTGCTCAGCTTCTTAGAGTCGTTGATCCCAAGGATACCAGTACCTTCATGAAGTACCACACAGCATGCCACCACAGGTCCGCAGAGGGGACCGCGCCCCACTTCGTCGATGCCGCCCAGCTGACCGTAGGCTCTCCTGTATTCATCATCGAAAGAGCGCATCTCGAAAAGACGCTTTTTCTGTTTTTCAAGTCTTTCCTCTTTTGTCATCAGTCTGCCTTCTCCAAGGTCATTCTACCGATGGTGCCTGCCCGGAACTCATCCAGCACAGTCTCAGAAGTTCTGGTATAGTTGATCCTCCTTCCGGGAAGTATGAAGCCGCGCTTTATCGCTATGGATTCCATGTTTGCCAGAGCCGCCTCCCTTTCGTCCTCAGCTTCTCTTTCAAGTGACTCGCTGTAATCTCCCGGATAGCATAGTTCATCCAGTTTGTACCTGGCCATGAGTAGGTCCGGATACTGGTCGGAAAGCACTTTCATTAGCTCCAGTCCCAGCCCCTCGATGTCCAGTATCTCATCCCTGATGGAGCCGCAGAACGCAAGGTAGAGTCCGGTCTTCGGGTCTTCAAACTTTGGCCAGAGGATGCCGGGTGTATCCAGGAGCTGCATGCCGTTCTCAACGGTGAGCCACTGCTTGCCTCGAGTCACCCCCGGCTTATCGCCGGTCTTGGCGGACTTGCGTCCCGTCATGCGATTAATGAATGAGGATTTACCCACGTTGGGAACACCCACTACCATCATGCGGAGAGGTTTCTTAAGAGTTCTGTCCGAGTTCACCTCGTCCTGGATCTTTTCCAACGCTGAATAAAGCTCCCTGAAGCCCAGACCCTTGTTGCAGTTGAGTTTCAGAGCTTCATGGCCCTCGTCCCTGAAGTACCTGATCCAGTTTTTTGTGGACTCGGCATCGGCCAGGTCGCTTTTGTTGAGAACGATCACACGCCTCTTGCTGCCCGTGATCTCGTTTATCACCGGATTCCTGGATGATACCGGGATCCTTGCGTCCAGCATCTCGATGACCAGATCCACGAGCTTCAGATTCTGTTGTATCAGTTCCCTGGTCTTCTTCATGTGACCGGGATACCAGTTTATATTAGTTTTATTTTCATTCATGAGAGTCATCTCCTTTAAATTTTATATATAAATGTTACTTGTGGAATAGATTTATCTGTATTTTCGTTATCAATTTCATCTACTAATCCACCCATTCTTTTATAGAACTCTTGTGCATTAATATTATATTTATTACAACATACAAAGAATTCATTATAACCATTTTCTTTTATTTTGCTAGTGGCTATATTAAATAATTCTTTACCAATTCCTTTTCTTTGATATTCTTTTAGTAAATATAATAATCCTATTTCTTGCTTATAATTTTTATAAGGCCTATACGGAACGCCACAATCCATATAACCAACTAATCTACTATTATCTTCGACAACATATAATTCTATATTCGGATTATTTATAATATTTAAAAACTTTTCACTATTTTTTTGATAGTCAAAATTATCTATTTTTTCATCACTATATATTCCACGATAAGTTTCACTCCAAACTTGTTGTTTTAATTTAGATAATTTATCGCAATCTTGCTCTGTAGCTAATCTAATTAAATAAGACATTGTATCACCTCTTTTATCTAAGTGTTGCATAGGAATACCAACCCCTAAATACTAACACTAAAAATCACTATTTTTATCACTTTTTTATTAATTTTATCAATTTCTATTAATTTTTTGTATTAAATATGCAAGATGTTAAACCTCACAAATCCTTATTTTATAAGCTTTTTTAGAAAGTGTTGCAAAAAGCGTTATCAGACAGTTGATGTTATTGATGTTCTCCGTCATTATTATGCTTTAATTGTCATAGTTGAAGCCGCTGGGAACGCCCAGCTCAAGTTCAAGCAGATCAGGATGCTCAAAAACATATCTGAGCAGTCTCAGACTCTTTGCAAAATAGAATCCATCCCCGATCCTCTCGTCCAGTACAGCCCCGAAATCCACCACATCCCTGATTTCTTTGGTGCCGTTCTCCATGAGCATCTCTTCCTTGTGGAGAGTGCCCACAGTTATCATGATGCTGTTTGTCCCGTAATCATTCAGGTGATGATATACGTGGGGACATTTGATGCTTCCCAGATTGCTGAGGAGCACTGTGCTGTAGTTGGGGTCCCCTTCTGTCAGCACCTTGGGGTTCTTGCCCCAGAAGTCCAGTATCCTGACGAACCTGATTATGATCATGAGAAGAGGTCTGGGTATGGCTGCGAACTTATCCAGAAGCTCATCGATGCCGCCGGTGGCCTTCTCGCTCTTCCTCATTTCCTTCACGTCCCCCACCACCTTCCGGCTGATGGAGTCCAGATTATCCTGATCAGTAGGAACCAGCCGCATGAGGGCTTCTTCCCCTCCGTCGGAAAATCTTCTCTTTGCCACGAAGCTAAGGCTTATCTCGTCTCTCTCATATGTGCGGTAGCCCTGGACGAATCTGTTGAGAAGAGGCCGTTCCCTGATTATTCTGGCCACAGTGGTCAGAACACAGTGAAAAATAGTAATTTTGTATTCAGGATGTTCCGCATTTATCCTGTCGAGATATTTCAGGAGTTCAGTAGCATCCAGTTTGTCGCTGAGATACACCTCGGAATCAGTCCTTTTCGGAAAAAGATATCCCATGATAGTCTGAAGTCCACGGACCTTTATATACCTTCCGTCTCTTCTGTCTCCCAACTTTTTCGCAGGTTTTTCACTCATTTTGACTCCTTCCCGGCTTCTTCTTCAAGAAGCCTGTACGCTACCTTTCCCACCAATGTTCTCGGCAGTTCTCCTCTGAAAATGATCTCCTTCGGAAGAGCATAGGCCGATACCCTTAACCTGAGCTGTTCCATGATGGACTTTCTTACCTTGTCCGTTGGCTCATACCCTTCATTCAGGACCACATAGGCCCTGACTCTCTGACCTTTTCTCTCATCTTTTACGCCGATGACGCAGCTGTAATCCACCTCAGGACAAGCATCCAGAGCGTTTTCTATGTTTCCGGGATACACGTTATATCCGTTGGTCACGATCATCCTTTTGATCCTCTGGCGGAAATACACATATCCTTCCTCATCCATCTTGCCAAGGTCTCCGGTATAAAGCCAGGTGTTGCCGTCCCCCAGCACTTTCAGGGCGGCCGCGGTCTCCTCCGGATCGTTCAGGTATCCCTTCATCACCGAAGGTCCTCTGAGGATGATCTCACCCTCTTCTCCGGAGGGCAAAACATCATCGGTGCCCGGTTTTACTATGGCATAAGCCATGTCCGGGAACGGAAGTCCGATGCTTCCCTCCTTGTATGTATCCTTTGGCGTCAGGCAGCTGGCTGTCACGCACTCAGTGAGCCCATACCCCTCACGCACCATGATATGCGCATTGTGCTCCCGGAGGAATCTGTCGATCTTCTTTTTTTGCTCTATTGTAAGGGAATCACCGCCGCAAAACATTCCTTCCAGAAAGCTGAGATCTTCGTTCTCCAGGTTTGGTATCTTGAGAAACGCATCGAAGATCGCAGGCACGCCTACGATGAAGCTGGGATGTCTCTTCAGCACCATCTCAGAGTATGATTTGATGCTGAAGTTTGGCATGAGCAGGCAGCATGCACCGTGGATGAGCACGATGTGGATGTTGAGAGCCAGCCCGAATCCGTGGAAGATGGGCATGCAGCTCAGCATCTTCAGGCCTCTTCTGAATTCCACCTCGATGGCCTCCCTGGCCTCAAGTGCGCAGGCATTGATATTGAGATCCGTAAGGCATATCCCCTTTGGCTTACCGGTGGTGCCGCCCGAAAACAGGATGACAGAGGTCCTGTCCGGATCATAGGGTACCTTGGGGATCTCCGTGCCCTCTCCCTCCTTAAGAAACTCTCTCCATAATATCTGGCTTCCGCCCCCTTGGGAACTTCATGTACTTGTGTCCCACCTTGAGAAAGTACAGCGCCTTAAGATGGGAAGGCAGCTCCTCCTGGATCCTTGTGACCAGGATCTCGCAGTTGTGCTCAACTGCCTCCAGAGCCTTCTCCACCTTCTCGCAGAACATGTCCGGCACCAGGATCATCTTGCACCTGGTCTTGTTCAGGTAGATAGATATCTCCTCCTGAGAAGACTGGGGATGGATCATTGCCGCTGTTGCCCCTATCTTATCCAGTCCGTAGAAGCTGTACAGAGCCTGAGGGCAGTTAGGCATGCACAGAGTCACGCAGTCTCCCTCTTTGATCCCGTGTTTTGTGAAGGCGCGGGCTGCACTGTCGATCTCGCGGACGAACTGGCTGTAAGTCGTGCCCTTCCCGAAAAAATCCAGACATACGTCGTCCGGATACTTGACCGATATCCTTTCCACCAGTTCGTACATGGTGGCCTCAGGATAATCGATCTTTTTAACAACTTCAGACATACTCAGTAACTCCAAAATAACATAAAAGCACCGCCGCAAAACGATGCTTTATTATAACATCTGTATGCCAGTATTTCAATTTTTCTTCATCTGCGCTCGCTTATTTGTATCAAGAGACTTGCCGAATACGAAAAATCTGTCATAAAGGAACTCAAGAACGAAGTTGAAGACCATGTTTATGAGCGTGACCAGTATCCCCGGCCATCCAAGTCCCTCGGCCAGGTAGTTTCCTGCCACGGTGGAAACAGGAGTGAATACAGCATAGAACAGGGCTACCTTCATCATGGCGATGGGAACGTTATTGGCGGACTGGAATGTAAACTGCCTGTTCAGCGTGAAATTCCAGATCACAGAGCAGATCAAAGCTATGAGATAACATGGCCAGTAAGGCCAGTCTGTCAGAGCGTCCAGCAGGGAGTACACCACTATCTCGATGACTCCGGCTGATATTGAGAACAGGGTGAACTTTATGGCCCGCATCATCTCTTTTTTCTTGTTTTGTTCCATGATCAATCTCCCATTGCAATAGAAAGTACTCTCTTTACGTCATCCTCTGCATATGTGACAGGGGTGGGATAGAGGGGGACTGCTTCCTTCACTGCCCTTCTTGCTATTTCATCCACGTCAGCATATCTCAGCCCTTCAAACTCTGAAGGTATGCCCACTATCCTGTTGAGTCTTCTGATCTTCTCTATGAATCTCAGGCCAGTCTGCCTTTCACCTGAACCGTCATCTTCCAGGACACCGGACCTTAAAGCGAGCTTTGCCAGAGAACCGTATGCCGCCTTTCCGTAGTCCAGAAGAACTATGGGAAGAAGCACCGCCATGCAGAGACCGTGAGGCTTATGGCAGATCCCTCCGATGCCGTGGCCTATGGCGTGGACGTTTCCGACGCAGGCCACTGTGAAGGCTTCACCGGCCTCAAAAGAGGCTTTTAGCATATTCTGGCGGACAGCAAGGTCTTCAGGCTCATTACAGGCCCTCTCAAGATACCTGAATATTTTGCTGACTGCGGATTCGCAGAGTTCCGCGGTGTCAGCCTTGTGATAAGGTGTATTCAGATAGGCTTCCACCGCGTGAGTCAGAGCATCCATTCCGGTCATGGCTGTTATGCTTTTGGGAAGACTCACCGTCAGGCACGAATCAAGTATAGCATATTTCGGACAAAGTGAAAGGTCGCTGACGGTAAATTTATAATTTTCATTTTCGTCAGTTATGACTGCCGCTACGGTGCATTCCGAACCTGTACCCGCGGTGGTGGGCACAGCGATCATGAGGGGCGTGTTCTTTCCAACCTTCATTATTCCCTTCATACCTCTGATATCTGCCCCGGGTCTCGCGATCAGGGCGGCGGCGCCCTTCATGGCGTCCATGGGGGAACCTCCACCGATGGCTACAAGGCAGTCGCACTCCTCATCGCGGTACATCCTTGCGATATCCTTTATGACCGAGATGGAGGGGTCTTCTGAAACCGTAGCAGAGACCACCGGTTCAAGCCTGTTTTCAAGAAGACTGTCCTTGATCTTATTGAAATATTCTCTTTGTACAGTGCCGGGACTGGTGACGATAAGAGGTCTCAGCCTGCCTTCAGTTTCCAGTATGCCGCTGAGCCTGTCCGATGACCCAGGACCTTCGTAAAGCACCGGTCTGGGTATCTTTATGGCCTTCATGCCAAGGCCAATGCCGGCGTGAAGGATATTCATGCCTGTTCTGTTGTTCCCGCTCATTGTTCCCTCATCAATGAAAAGTTGTTCTTGTTTGACTTATACAGCAGTTTGAAGACCCGGAAGTTCTTGTCATATATACTCTTCACTGAGCCGTCCGGGACAAATGTCTTTAAAGCAGGTATCATGTCATCCGCTTCCTCGATGGATCCGATCAGCCCCAGACCCACTGCACAGAGGATGGCGGCACCCATGGATCCCACGTTCTGCGGTTCATCGCAGACCTCTACGGTCCGTCCCGTTATATCCGCCAGGATCTGCGCCGTAACATCCGAAAGTGCGCCTCCGCCGCAAAATCTGATGGTTTCCGAGGTAGTAACTTTTTTGTCCTCACACTCAAGCATCCATCTCAGGTGATAGCATATTCCTTCGATGACAGCCCTCAGCATCTCTGTCTTTCCCGTGTCCAGAGTGATGCCGAAGAATATGCCCTTGGAATCCGGATCCTCGAAGGGACAGCGGTTGCCGTGGAGCCATGGAGTGAATATAACGCCGCCCGCACCTGCGGGCGCCCTTCCTATTACTTCTGACATGTAGTCATAAAGACTGGAATACACCTTCTCCTTACTGCCGGGGCCTTCAGAACATACATCCTGCTTTTCCAGGTATATACCGATCTCGTCCAGGGCCAGATGATCTTTGACCCACTCCAGACACTTGCCCGCAGTCTCCATTTCCGCGAAATACACATAATTCTTTTTGGAAGCGCCAACGATAGCGGCGATCATGGATGAAGGGTCCACCACCTGTTTGTCGCAGACGGTCCCTACCCAGCCCGAGGTACCTTGATAAATGTGAGTCTTTCCCGGAGATGCCGCTCCTGTTCCCACACCTATGAGGGACGCATCGCCCCCGCCTCCGAACACCGGGGTCCCCGGTGCAAGTCCCAGTTCCGATGCCTGGATATCCCGGAGAGGACCTACCTGATCGGTGCATTCTATGATCTCAGGGAGGTGCCCGGTGTCTATCCCGAAGATGCCGCAAAGCTCTTCGCTCCAGCCCTCATGACCGTCTCTCGTGCAGTAGAGCATTGTGGCGAAAGCACTGTCCCTGGTCATGACAGCACGGCCGGTCATTCTCATTATAAGGTATTCCTTGACGTCGAGCCACTTATATATTTTGCTGTATACCTCAGGCTCATTGTCCTTGACCCAAAGGTATTTCCACTGGGGGTCCTTGACGCTTCCGGACACAGCACCTGTAAGCGACAGGGATCTCAGAAGCTTCAGGGCGTTCATTCCTTCCACCTTGAGACCGGTCCTTATGCCCCGTTCTATCTGCTCAGCGGCTCTCTGGTCCATGTAGCTCATGGCAGGCCGGAGGGCGTTTCCTTCATGGTCTACCAAAACCAGGCCCTGCATCTGAGAGCAGAAGGAAATCCCGGAGATCTCACGAGGATCCAGGCCGGTCTTTCCAAGGAGATCTCCGGTACTCTTCACCATGGCCTCCCACCAATCCTCCGGATCCTGCTCTGCCCCGCCGTTAGGGAGGGTATGAAGCCCGTATCCGTATGAACCGGAGGCAGTCATGCTGATGCCGTTATCCCATTTGAAAAGACATGTTTTTATACCTGTGGTGCCCACATCGTAAGATAAGAAGTACATCTAATTCACCTCGCCATACCGAAAGCGCCTTTAATGAACCTTAAGACCTGTTCCTTAAGTTCAGCGTCCGACGGCTCATGACCCAGATACAGTCTCATCCTCTCTCTGTAATATCCGGAGCAAAGGCTGAAGCTGATCATCATCAGGACATCATCGAAAAAAAGCGCAAAATAACCAGGATCCAAGTCCTCTTTCACAACTCCTGATCTCCTTGCCTCCTCCAGAGCCTCCGTGTATATCTTTGATGAACTGCCCTCTATCCTTGAGGCCAGTATCTCAGCTTCCTCCGGATCCTGAGTAAGAGTGATCTGGTGGTAGAGCCTGAAGTACTCCGGATGTTCCCGGGAGGCTATTATGGCAAGTTCCACCAGCTGTTCCATGCTGTCCTCCATGTCACCGGCATTGCGGTCCACTTCAGAGTAGACCCGGTCCAGATAATCCAGGCAGTGCTCAAGGCATGCTCCGAAGAGAGCCGCCTTATCCTCGTAGTATTTATAGATCACTCCTGCGGATATGCCGGCAGCCTGAGCTATGGAGCTTATCTTCGCTCTCCCGTAGCCTTGTTCGCCGAACTCTGTTATTGCTGAAGTGAGTATCTTCTCTATCTGCTCTTCCGTCAGTTTCTTAAGCATCGTTCTGATCCTTCTGTTTTGAGTATTTCGTCACATAGATGTGATGTTCAAGAGCAGCCTGCCCGGAAGCCAGTGCCCTGATGCCCTTTTTGAGGCCCAGATCCGCTGCCTGACACTGTTTTTCAAGCAGAATGGCTATTGCCTCGGCCTCTTCTCTGTCCGGAGCCGTAACGAAGGCTCCCTCCCCCTTCACCAAAGTGGCAGAGCGTCTGCCTCTGGCGCTCCTGGGAATTATGAATTTCTTACGTCCCATGGGATCCTTGCATCTGATGACAGGACCCACCATCTGAGCCATGTCTTCAATGAAGATGGGAAGGTCCTTGCCTCTGAGACTCATCTCCATGACGAAGGGAGTCTTCACCTGGATCACATGTGTCTCGTTGTTTTTCCCCCCGAAGCAGCCCTTATAGACTGTGTTGTTCTTCAGGCTGTACGGACGTATCTTGTCACCGGTGCGCCTCTCGAATATCAGTCCGGCGGTCTTCTCAAGACTTCTGGTCACGGCCAGGGCCTCCTCGCAGGAACCGCCGAAGCAGAGAGTCCCGTGGTAAGGCAGGAGCATGGCCTTGGCCTTAGGATGTTTTTTGAGAGAAGAAGTCACATTCCTGACCAGCTTGTCTGTTGAAGTCATGGCATATCCGGCCGTAGGTATGACTCCTCCCGGAAGGTCGCTTTCTAACCTGGTAAGCTTGATGTCCTCCTGAAGGATACTTATGGAAGACGCGTTGCTGGAATGAGCGTGTATCACAAAATCCGCATCAGGTCTCAGCCTGTAGACCGCCGCATGTACGCCCTTTTCGCTGGAGGGCGTTATACTTCCCTCATAGGAACAGTCTCTGATCCTGACCACCACCAGGTCTTCCGGGGTCAGAGTATCATAAGCCCTGCCGGAGGGTGTGATGAGAAAAGTCTCGCCGGACACCCTGGCCGAAATATTTCCCCATGTCCTTGCGATCAGCCCTTCCAAAATGAGCTTATGCCCCGTTTCGATCACCAATCTTGCCGCTTCATCTATGCTGTAAACCATTGTTTTCCTCCTTTACCGGATATGGTGCAAAAAACTCAGTCCAGCCTTCCGCACTTCGAAAAAACTCTGTCAAATCTTTCTATGACGTCATCTATCATCGCCTCATCGTAGGCTGCTGAGGTATATAGTCTGGACCCTACCAGAGTTACGATACCTTCAGCCATGTACGCTGCTCCCATGTGCTCCATCTCTGTCTGTCTCCTTCCGGTCTGTTTCAGGATCTCGGGAAGTTTCCAGGGCTTGCTCCAGTCGATGTGGAAATGCAAGGTGCCTACTGTGTCCACGTGACAGATGGATCCATGATTGAAAACAACGAAGGGAAGTTCGTGTTTTTCCACCGAGGCCTTGATGCCGGCCACCAGTCTGTCTGCCATGCGGCCTGCTTTCTCGCAGGCATTGGTCCTTTCGATCTCGCAGATCGTATGGTATCCTGCACAGCAGGAAATAGGCGTGGCAGCCATGGTGCCTCCGCAAAGAGCTTTCTTGACCTTCTTTCCGGTAGAATCCAGGCCTGCCCCCAGGTGCTGCATGCAGTCTCTATGACCGCCCAGTCCGCCTGCTCCGGGATAACCTCCGGCAATTACCTTGCCGAATACCGTAAGGTCAGGATCCACTCCGAAGTAACCCTGAGCACCGGCAGTGCCTATCCTGAAGCCTGTTACCACCTCATCGAAGATCAGAAGAGCACCGTACTTGTGGGCCAGCTCCTCACAGCCCCTTATGTACTCTCTGGATACGGGCCAGGTTCCGCTTTCCGGTCCCACGGGTTCCACATAGACCGCTGCTGTGCCGCCTCTTAACTGATTCCTTTTTAGCTTCCTTTCAAGATCATCCAGGTCATTGGGGAAAAACTCGTCCGTGTGACCGAAAACGTAGGATGGAATGCCCCTGGACTGAAGTCCCTTTGTCCCGGGTATCCTGATGCCGTAGGCCAGCTGGTCCGACCAGCCGTGATAAGCGCCTCCCATCTTGAGAATGTTCACATGTCCTGTCTTGAGTCTTGCCACCCTGACTGCGCACATACAGGCCTCAGTGCCGGATCCCAGCATCCTGAACATCTCCACGGAAGGCACCAGCTCCGAGATCTTGGAAGCCAGCTTATACTCATATTCATGGAAAAGTCCTGTGGAAGGTCCGCAGGTGTTCAGAAGGTCTATTACCTGTTCTCTTACGAATTCCGGGTTGCTCCCCAGGACCGTGGGGCCGCCTGCCTGAAGCAGGTCATAATATTCGTTTCCGTCTATATCGTAGAGCTTAGCCCCTTCTGCCTTGGTCATGACTATGGGAAACGGATAGTTGAAAGCCAGGTTGTGCTGCACACCTCCCGGGATCACGTTTTTTGCTTCGGTTATCCTCTCCCTGGAGCCCGCGCACTTCTTTTCAAAATACTCATTTTCGTACTCATCCAGTGCTTCCGGCATGATCCCGTAGACGGGAAGCTGGATAAGTGCGTCCAGTTTTCTGTTGATGATATCCGCATCAGGATATTTATCGATGGCGAATCCGTTGTATGACATTGTCTGCCCTCCTGTTTCTTGCTGTACAAAATATTCAGATCCACTTAGACCGGTCCTATAGCCTATCTTGTGAATTTAAATTCATGTCACGACAGTATTCTACCGCTTTATCCCGATAAAGTCAATAGTAAACCCAAAAACAGGCCTCCCGTGGGAGGCCGAATCAAATACTATGACGTGTACCTGTCGAACCAGGCTGTGATCTCATTAAGCCTTCTCAGCTTGTGATGAGGCTTGCCGGTCCTTGAAAGCTCGTGATTCTCGCCGTGGAACACCACCATCTTCGCAGGGATACCTCTGTATACCAGTGCGGTAAACAACTGATATCCCTCCTCTATGGGACACCTGTGGTCCTCATCTGAGTGGATGAAAAGCGTTGGAGTCTTGGCGTTGTTCACGTATTTGAGAGGAGAAACGTCCCACATCTGCCTGATGCCCTTTTCGCTGTAGGGATCCGTGCTGCAGGTCTCCCCACAGGCGACAGGCGGTATATCGCTTACTCCGTACATCGTCAGCCAGTTGGAGATGCTCCTCTGGGTGGCGATGGCGCAGAATCTGTCAGTGTGTCCCATGATCCAGTTGGACATGTATCCGCCATAGGAGCCTCCTGTGCAGCATATCTTCCCGGTATCGATCGATGGATATTTTGCGAGAACACTGTCAACAAAGGCCATGATATGTTCATAGTCGATACCGCCCCACTGCATGTCCAGGTAGGAGAAAGCATTTCCTTTACCGTTGGACCCGTGTGGATTGCAGTACATGACGATATAGCCCTTATTCGCCCAGTACTGCATCTCGTGGAAGTAAATGGTCCCGTAGGTGCACTTGGGTCCGCCGTGGATATCCAGGATCGCGGGATAACTGCCGTTTTCATCAAAGTCCTCAGGAAGGAGCACCCATCCGTCCACGGACTCGTCTCCAACCCGGGTCCTGATGGACTTGGGTTTAGCCACGTAGCAGTCCTTGAATACCTCTTTATTCCAGGACGTCACTCTGTGTGATCCGGAACCGTCCTTCAGGAAGATCTCCGGGAGATCCTGGCCGAACATTCCCATGAATACGATATCGTCACCATGAACGTCATAGTCGTTTACTGAGCCTTCCTTTGAGACCACTGTCTCGATCTTTCCGTCCAGACCGACCCTCTTTAAGACGCAGCGGTCTCTTTCGACAGACGGAAAATACATGTAGCCGCCCTCGGTCTTAATGAATCGGGTGCCGCCGTACTCGATATCTCCGATAATACCTGCTTCTATGTTTTCATCTGCTTCGCAGATGACCGTAAGTTCGCCTGTCTTCGGGTCCAGAGCGTAGAACCAGGGATCTTCGTTGTCGCCCCATTTCTTGCCGTTGGTCCCGCAGATCACGATCTTTCCGCGGATCAGACCGATGTCGTATACCATGAGCATAGGCTTAAGGATCCTGTCAGTCTTAAGGGTCTCAAGATCAAGATGGTAGATGCCCTCGTACTTTGGCATTTTAGCTCTGAAGGATACGCCGGAGAAATACACATCCTTGCCGTCAACAATGAGATTTCCAACATCCATGAACTTCTCCGTGAGACGCTTGAG
Organism: uncultured Peptostreptococcaceae bacterium; assembly: GCA_905235115.1. GTDB lineage: Bacteria > Bacillota > Clostridia > Peptostreptococcales > Anaerovoracaceae > RUG754. Next base: position 56,435 of record CAJOKT010000001.1, on the reverse strand, counting down.
TTTCCCGGACTTCCTGCTGTAAAGATACAGAGATGTCCTGGTCCCGGAGATGAACCCGATGCCATTGGCAAAGAACGGAGACTGTGTCAGAACTTCGTAATCCTTCTCATCCCTGAGGGCCTCAAGTACAGCCTTTCTCTTGTCCCCTTCCATAAGATAAAGATCCGGATGGTCCACAAGAGTGTTGGCTTTGATAAGCATGTCGCCGGATCTCAGGAATTTGATATCATCTACCTCTATGGGAAGTTCAAAAGCCTTCTCAGCTTCACCTCCGTCAAGCGGCAGTCTGAAGAGGACCGTTTTTAAGTCCTTTGGGTCCTCGCCTCCCTTATCCTCGTTCTTCCCTCTCTCCGACGCAAAAAGTATATGTTCATTGTCCTCAAACCAGAATGGCCCCACCTTTCCGTCATTGATCATGGCCCTGTCATCCCTTCCCGTGATAAGTCTCAGATTGGACTCGTAGCCCTTCTTCTCCTCGTTGACGTTGGATAATACGTAGGCGATCCTGCTTCCGTCAGGGGAATATGTAAGGGATGATAAATACTTGACTTTCATGAAGTCATCTACTTTGATCTTTTGCATGGTCTCTCCCTTCTGTGTAAAGAAATATATGTCTAATCGATTATATCCTTTTTGCGTAAAAAACGCGACATTTTTATAAAAAAAGGCCGTTCCTTCCGGAACGGCCTATAAAATCAGCTTTATTTACCTGTGCCCGGCTCGAAATGAGCGGTACGGTAGATGATGGTATCCTGAGCGCTCTTGTCCAGTTCCGTAAAGTAGGCCATGTAGCCTGCGACCCGGACCATCAGGCCCTTGTGTCTCTCGGGGTTGATCTGGGCATCCTTAAGAGTATCTGTATCGACCACGTTGATCTGGATGTGCTCTCCGCCTTCCTTGAAGAAGGTCTTGATGACTCCCTCGATGTTGGCAAGTCCTTTCTCTCCCTGTACTCCTCTGGGATCGAAACGCAGATTAAACAGCGCTCCGTCATGGAATGCGCTCTGATCCATTGATGCAACAGACTTTACTGTAGCTGTAGGACCGTTAACATCTCTTCCCATCATGGGAGAAGCGTTATCGCAGAAAGGTTCGCCCTTCTTGCGGCCGTCCGGAGTAGCGCCGGTCACCAGACCATGGGAAACGTTTACAGTCTGAGAGTGAACGTTGAAGGAGTACCATCCGCCTCTGGCGTCAGGCCACTTCTGAACGTTGTCCGCGATAAAGTGCATCATCTCACGGTAGATGCCGTCCACGTACTCGTTATCGTTTCCGAATTTGGGAGGCTTATTGAGGAGAAGCTGTCTGATACGTTCCTGACCTTCGAAATTATTGTCGCAGGCCTGGATCAGCTCGTCCATTGTGAGGTCCTTATCCCTGAATACGCAGGTATCGATAGCTGCGATGGAGTCTGCCAGGTTGGCTGCCCCTGTGATGTAGAGCCCTGCTGTGCTGTACTTGGCTCCGCCATGCTGCACTGAACGTCCGCTCTCCACGCATCCCTTTGTCAGCATACCTGCAAAGATCACAGGGTATCTGGTCTGGTGCATGCTCTGCATCACGTTATAGCCGTCGCATACCATTCTGTAGTGGTGAAGGATCTGTTTCTTGAGTGCAGCCTTGAACTCTTCAATATCCTTGAAGTCTCTGGGATCACCGGTCTTAAGGCCCATGAGCTTGCCTGTGTCGGGATCCACTCCGTTGTGGAGCACGAACTCGATCATCTTGCCCATGTTTACATATCCGGCGTCAGGGGAGCCATCTGTGGCTCCGCCTCCGGGACCGGGCTGGATGCAGCCGACTATGGTCCAGTCGCGGGCTTCCTCGATGGAGCATCCCTTGCCGAGAGCCATCTTCATAGCCGTGTTGTCGTTGAAGAAGCCGGGGTTCGCCTGTCCGTCCTGGATCATCTGGCAGCCTTTTTTGATAAGATCTTCAGGTGTTCCGTCCCAGACTCTGACCGCCATTACTGGCTGTGTCGTTTTAAGCTGGTTGGCAGCCTCAAGGCAAAGATATGACAGTTCATTTGTGGCGTCCTTTCCGTCAGGTGTCTGTCCGCCGACCACCAGGATCTCCCACATGGGATATCCCGCAAAAGATGTGGCATACCAGCGGTCTCTGACCTCGAACACCTCGCAGGCTTTAAGATAGAAGCACTGAAGCAGCTCAAGAGCTTCTTCCTGAGTGATGTTCTTTTCGTCGATCACATCCTTCTTATAGTAAGGCCACATGTACTGGTCGAATCTGCCGAAGCCGTTGGCAGTGGTGCAGACCTCGATGTGAAAATATACGTGGGCGAACCATACCATCTGAAGAGCCTGCCAGAAAGTCTCAGGAGGATTCTCCGGTACAACTCTGCAGTTCTCCGCTATAGTCAGAAGCTCCTTCTTTCTCTTTTCGTCGGTGCACTCCGCAGCCTGACGTTCTGCCTCCTCGGCCATTCTGTGGGCATATGTTATGAGACCCTGGCACTGGATGATACAGGCCTGCCAGAAGTTCTTCTTCTCTTCGTCCAGCTGGCATTTGGGATACATGGCATCGATGTTCCTCTGACACTCTTCCATATAACCCTTGAGGCCGATGGTGAGAAGCTTTTCATGGTCGCATGTGGTCTCGCCGGAAACTCCGTTTGTGAGGCCTACCGTGATGATATCATCCTCCATGCATTCGACAGTGTGCTTGGGAAGAGCAGATTTTGCAATGTCCTGCATAGCCTTACCCTCCCAGTAAGGAAGACATTCAAGGATCTTCTCTCTGTCCTCGGGGGATACATCGTAGGGGTCCTTTGTCCTTACGGGGAACTCATCAAGTTCTTCCAGATAGAACTTGGTACTGGACTGGAACTCAGGGTGAAGGTTTGCGCCAAGATATTTATTTGTCGGAGTACCTACTATCAGCTCATCATCCATGATGAGAGTGGTCATGTGCTCCATGATGTAGTTGACGACTTTAGCGCGGAAGATAGGGACCGCGTCTCCCGCAAATTTTTTGTAAGCCTCAGTCTGAAGTACGATCCTTTCAGATGTGATGCACGGCCTTGAATCCCAAAGTTTGTTGCGCATTCTCTGAAGACGTTCGTTAAGCATTTTATTCCCTCCCTGTTTCCGGAACGAATCCGGCAAAACTGTATATGTTGTGTTGTCATGATCTGGTATCTACATTATACAGACAGGTCGATTTGAACAGCAACTTTATTGTTGCGACAAAATGAAATTGATTTGCGAACTGTTTAATTTCCGGAGCGCAAAAAAGTAAAAAAAGACCTGCTCTTCTGAACAGGTCCTTTTCCGTGGAGGCGACACCCGGATTTGAACCGGGGAATCAGAGTTTTGCAGACTCGTGCCTTACCACTTGGCTATGTCGCCATGTGCGCCGGACTCTCCGTCCGGCAGAATATTGGCTAGGGTAGCAGGATTCGAACCTGCGAATGACGGAATCAGAATCCGTTGCCTTACCGCTTGGCGATACCCCAATAAACAAAAATGGGGTGGGTAGTGGGATTCGAACCCACGCATACAGGAGCCACAACCCTGGGTCTTAGCCGCTTGACGATACCCACCATATATTTGTTTTAAAAAATGGCGACCAAGATCGGGCTCGAACCGACGACCTCCAGCGTGACAGGCTGGCATTCTAACCAACTGAACTACTTGGCCATGTGGTGGGAGTTACAGGGCTCGAACCTGTGACCCCCTGCTTGTAAGGCAGATGCTCTCCCAGCTGAGCTAAACTCCCACATCATATAAAAGAAAAATGGTAGCGGCGACTGGATTCGAACCAGTGACACCCCGGGTATGAACCGAGTGCTCTAGCCAACTGAGCCACGCCGCCTCATCAACCAGTCTCACGGACTGCAAGGATTATATTACTAAATTCCTGACCCGTTGTCAATGATTTTTTTAACTAAAAACAACAAAATAACATCTTGTAAACATAGCACCGGGCAGTACTGAAACTGCCCGGTTTACCGCTTATACCCTTCTCGTCATTACAACTGCTGTGGAAAGCATAGTCAGCCATGCTCCCATTATTATCATATGAGGCAGCAGACCGTTGGACCCGGTACTGGGCAGACTTCTCATCCTGATATCCACCATGATCACCTTATCTTTAACTTCTCCTTCTATGATGAGCTTTCCGCTGCTGTCCACATTGAACACAACATCCTCAGCTGTCAGATATCCGGAAGGGGCTGTCTTTTCCGCCAGCGTGTAGGTGCCCTCACCGAGGGAAAAGATCACGTGATCCTCTGATCCGGTGACCCATTGATCAAGCACGTTGCCTTCCTCGTTCAGTATCTGAAGTTCAGCTCCCGGGACGTTGTTTCCGGTCTCATCTACTTTCGATATCATGGTTGAGTTTGCCTGATACACCACCTCTATTCTGTGGTCAGTTGTGATGTCTCTGAAGATATAGGATACCGGATACTCGTTTATATCCACTTCCGCTCCGTCGACAGTGATCTTCTGAATGTGATGACCTTCATCCGGGCTGTATCTTATCAGAGCGTCCTCCCCTTCCCAAACCGTCATGCCTTCAGTTATGGTTCCGTTTATGACTGAGGTCTCAATGTTATATTTTGCGCCGTAAGTCACGGTCACATGATGGTCAGAACAGACGTCCGAGAATGAGTAGACAGTTGAATGTCCCTCAATGTCCGCCAGAGTTCCGTCCACATCGATGGATCTGAGACAGAATCCGTCATATCCGGAATAAGTAAGATCCTGCGCGCCGCCCGGAACAACATAGTATTCTGCGTGGGTCACGTCCCCGGACTCACCCACTCTGCCGTTGACGACATCCAGCGTGACCAGGTGTCTTTTTTCAAATTCCACCTCATACCTGTAGTTTTTATCAATGCTGTTTATTGGAATACAGTAAGTGTCTGAGTTCATGACTTCCTGCGTATCAAAGATGCCCTCAAGAGTCTCTTCCCCGCTGTCATCAATGGTATACAGTCTAACAGAGGAGATATAGAAATCATCTGCCGGGTCGATAACACAATTGACGTTCATTCCTTTTGCCACTGTGACATCCACCGGATCAATGGAGCCTTCACCCTTCAATATTTCGCCCCGGACGTTGTAATACCTGGAGAACTCGTAAGCTTCCTGCCCGATTATCGTTGTTCCAAGGCTCCGGAAACCGAACCATCTTAAGGTGGATCCTGAGGAATCAAAAAGTGCCGCGAAACCGGATCTCCATGTGTTCTCGTCCGCAGCCGTTCCGCATATCCTATAGCATGCGTTTGCAGGATCAAACGTGATATCCGTGATCGAATCCGGTTCCACGTAGATCGTAGGAGCATCCCTGTCTGTTCCGCTTCTGATCCCGGATACGATGTCATATCCTTCCCTGTAGGAGTCGAAGTCACGGGAACCATAAAGCATGGTACCCCGAGGGGCTGTGTCGTTGCTTCCGGATATCACGACCTTCAGTTCATACTCAAATTCCACAGTGTACCTGCCATACACCGTGGGTCCTTGTGTGGCAGTGCCGAAATCGTCATACGCCGCGGGATCAGTTGAAATGATAGGATCTGCTTTCTCCTGGTAATATAAAAGACTCACCCCCACCTCAGGATCCCTCAGACAGTATGCAGGGTCCGGAGTGATCACAAGATTCTTTATCTGAAGCAAAAGATCAAACTTTTCCCCTGCCCCGTTTTTGACTGAATCTGCGATCCTTACAAGTGCTATGTCGCCCGGGATCTCTTTTGGAGTCCTGTTGTCGCCGAATCCCCCTCCTGTATATATCAGCGAATTCATGAAGCAATTGTGCAGACCACCGTAATAGTAGTGACTTTGCAGTTTGAAATCCGCTGTATTCTGAAGGGTAATGCTGATCAAATCAGAAGTTGGAGGATTGGAGTAAATATAGTCATACCCCGTGATATTCTCCACACCAGTGGTCCTGTCGATCAGAAGGTCCCCTTCTGAGTAGGCCCCCTGAGTCACTGCTTTCGCAGGTACTGATAATTCTTCTGCAAAAGCGTATCCGAAGGGAAATAACAGAAACACCACCGCAAAAAATACTGCACCAATCCTTTTCAACATCTTTCATTCCCTCCTTTCCTTCGTCCTGATATCAGGAGCACACCTCCGATGGCCCCGGATGCAAAAAGCACAATTATAGCCTCTTTCGATCCGAGGATGTCTCCGGTCTTGGGTACAATTGTTTTTTTTGCTGCGGTCTTCGGATAGCATATGACATCGTATCCTTCTTCGGACGGTATGCTTACAAGAAAAGGCTTTGCAGTCTCGTACTTTTCAGACTTTCCTGTGCTTCCGGTCTGCTTTACCAGGTATATTCCTGGGGCAAGATCAGAAAAAGTAACTGTTCCTCTCATGTCGGTCACTCCCGATATTCCTCCCTCCTTTGCTTCACGGGACAGCTTCTCCGACAGTTCATCCATCGCTTCTGCGCTCATATCCATGAGATCATATTCTGCGTGACCCGAATTGAGACCCGGTCCTTCGTCATGATCCGCGATCTGATAAAGAGTAAACACCGCACCGTCTATTGCAGCAGCGGGTAATGTCTCGCCGGTCCTGTAGCAAACCTCGAGACTTCCCGCAAGGCCATCCGCTAGGACCGGACACGGATGGACCGAAAAGCAAAGGACCGCCAGCGCTATGGCGATCCCATGGAAAGTCTTCCTGATATATTTTTCATACATTGTTACATCTCCTGCTTTTTCGAACCGCGATGGCTGTGATCAGCATCACCGCGGTAAGACTAGTTATCAACAGTTCAATATACGGCGGCCTCCCTCTGCGGAACACGGAAGACTCGGAGATCTGTTCTTCATAGGGGACCCTTTCCCCTCTAACCAGAAGTCTTTTGGTGTTCACCCCGTAGGGCGTACAGGTCAGAAGCGTTAGCAGATCCCTGCCTTCCTCGATCTTGAGAGCGTCTATGTCATCGGGATCCACCGTGATGATCTGTTCAACCCTGTATGCAAGGGTCCTGTTCAAAACATGGACATAAAACAGATCTCCCGTCTTCATCCTGTCCAGATCGGTGAAAAGTTTAGCCTGCGGAAGTCCTCTGTGAGCCGCGATCACCGAATGCGTACTCTCTCCGCCCACGGGGAGAGACGTTCCTTCCACATGTCCCGCGCCCTTTCCCAGGACTTCAGGGTCCGTTCCGTGATAAACAGCAAGCATCACACCGATACCGGGAATATCGAGATATCCCATGACTCCGTCTCCTTTCAGATCGAGAAAGGAATTATAGTCTTCTGAGCTCAGATGACCTCCGCTTTCAGTGAAAGCATCTATAACATAGTTTCGCCTGTGATCTCTGTTATACGCATCCGCGGTCTCCATCATTTCCGCAAGCTCTTCCTCGCCTGCAGTCCCGAGATTTTCCTCGTAAGCTGAGATGATCTTCATGTTCCTCTCGCGATTCAAAAGGTTGCTGGCCGCAGGATACAACATAAGCGTGATCCCCGACGCATACAGGACGACCACCGCCATTATGATCAGCCTATTCTTCATTTATCATTTTTGCCTGGCCGCGCAAAACATCCCCGCCCCGGAACCCTTCCTTCTCCTTAGGAGAAGAAGAGTGCCGCCGGAAACTGCAGCGGCTCCCGCTATGGAAAACATCACAGTGCCGGTCCCTCCTGTTGCAGGAAGATCTTTGAAGGCAGTGTTTGGAATGGCTCCGTCCCCTCCGTCAGTTGAAGGTGTTGATAGGTAGGTCTTGTTCATAAAGGAACTCCCTTCTTCGTCTGTAATGTTTACTGTATAGTTCGAAAGTGTTTTGTCCGGACTGTATGACGCGCTTACTGTAACTGTATATGTACTCTGGTTTACGGCGTATCCTTCAGGTGCTCTGGTCTCTTTCATGGTATATGTACCTTCAGAAAGGCCTGCGAAGTGAACTGTACCGTTTCCTGATGATGTTTCTGAATATGTGACCGTATCCCCCGTAGTATTGGTGCCGGTCAGACTGAATTCTGCTCCCGTAAGAACTGTCAGGGGATCTGCAGAGTCCACCTTTTTGAAACTGAAGTCGAAGGTATAAACGGTGCTTTCTGCCCGTGGAGCGCCGGGATCATCCGGATCATCGTAGGCAGTGGCTCCGCCCTGGGATGCCGGATCATTGGAATAGACCACCTTTACCCTGTTTGTGTTTCCTCCAAAATCAAGGGATGCATCAGTATCCATATTTGCTTCGTATCTGACGGTGACCGACGTCCCGCTGTTTGCAATGATCCAGTCTGAATCGAAATTCACGGTCATAGTCTGGCCGCTGAGACTGACCTCATAGCTTGATGCGGAAACTGCTGCTCCGCAGGCATCTTCAACAGACACTGATTCCTTGTCAAAACTGAGTCCGGCGTCAGCAGTATCCACAAGCCGGAAAATAACGTCCTTATAAACTGCAGGATCGTAGCTCGGTATGCCGGCTGTGACCACATATTTCACCGTATCGTCATACGAGTACGACCTTATGCCATTCTCAGTATCCTTTGAGACTGTTACCCCGGAATGTTTAACTTCTGCGGTCCCTCCGGACACGTTCCAGCTGCTTCCGCTCAAGTCAAGCGTACCCGAAGTGATTTTAGACGATGAGTCATACCCGACAGATACGATGGCAGGATTGTAAATGTTGCCGCTTACGCCTTTCACCAGGACCAGATACATGCCTGCGGTCATTCCTTCGGCCCTGTAGGTGCAGGCTGTGGAACCGTCACCGAGTGTGTAGGCATCTGAAGGCGTAACGTCATTCATAACTACGGCTTCAATACCCAAAGTCCCGTCCTGCAGGTCTTTTGTAATGACCCTGATCTCCTGAAGCGCAGGACTTTCCAGATCCGCAATGGACACGCCCGTAACCGGCTCATAACCATTAAGACCTGCATTTGAGTAATTCGCTTCTGCGATCTTGTATGCTTTTACTGTTGCTCCGTGCTCGATGCCGGTGACAGTAACATACGCAGTGTCTGTCGCAGATGGCACGGACAGCGCCGATGATGCTGCCGCAGGGCATGCGGCAAGAATGAAGACAGCTGCAGAAACAGCTGCCTTTGCCAATAATTTTCTTACTTTCATTTCTCTCTCCTTTTCCCTTTTGAAAAATGTATTTATATATAAAAAAACGGCATATTACATGCCGTTTGATTACCTTGATCAGGTTATTTGCTCTAGCCGCGTACTACCGTATCCAGTTTGCCCACAAGGTATGATGATCTGGTCATTCCGATGTTGTTAACGAAAATAACATCATCGATACCGTGCTCTCTGGCATAGTCTATGACATTTACAGAAGTATATCTGTAGTCCATGACGATCAGCGTGTGGTAGTGATCAGCCAGATATGGGGCGAAGCAGTTTCCGAAGGATTCCTTGACCACAAGGCAGGAAGAATCATCCTGTCTGTCCTCATTGACGATAACTCTGAAATCTCCGTCCCCCTCGATGAATGAGTTGTATTTGAAAGAGATATCATAGTTGGAGTAGTCAGGAATGACTTCCTTCTTGATATCATTTCCGTTGCTGTCCTTTCCGGTCATGTAGACGTTGGATATTGGATAGTAGGCTATCAGTTCGTCCGGTGTTGCCTGCAGAGAGGCGTTCCTGGTATCATAATAGAATGAACCCAGGAATTTTCCCATGTCCTTCACAGGTCTTCTGTCCAGTGAGATCGGAAGAAGTCCCTTGGCGTCGCAAAAGATCTCGTAGGCATAATATGCTCCCATGCTGGTCCAGTGATGGTCTGTTCTGAAATAGATGTACTTGTCCCTGTTTTCCATCAAGTGATCATAGAGATCAAGGTTGATCACGTTGCCGTTGAGTTTAGCGTAAAGATTGCTCAATGCAGTCTTCTGATCTGAACCCATGAGCTGATCCTGATATGCGTCAGGAACTGTGATCCCTGCTGACGTAGGTACTATCATAGAGTACACATTGGCGCTTCCCTTAAGCTGATCGGCAGCATAATTAACGATCTCGCAGTAGCGGGCAGCTGTGGACTCCACATAGTCATAGATCTCGAAAGCAGCGTTTCCGATGATCCCTATGAAGCCGCTGTAACTCAGGTCACCGCCGGCGACAATGACAGGATATGTCTTCTCGGGAGCAGATACCTGAGTGCTGTCGGTCTCCGTTGTTTCATCATTTTCTTTGCTGTCTTCCTTCTGAGAATCTTCAGATTCAGCATCTTCTTCTGCTTCTGCAGGCACGGCATTATCGAAAGCGGCCTTAATGATGCTTTCGGCGTTTTCATTGTCATCGGTCACGCAGAATGCAAGAAGATTCTCCTTTCTGATCAGGACGGACTTCTCGGAGACCTTGTTGGCTTCCTCAGGATCGTACTTCTCATAGGCATCCGCCACATCCCTGAAGTAAAGTTCCACCGCTTCCTCGGCAGCTTTTGCCAGTTCTGCATCCTTGAACTCGAATACACCGAAGCAGTCCGTCGTAGCCTGACTTGCGATGAAGAAGTAACCTTCCCGGTATTCCGGAATATCCAGAAATGAGTTGACAGACTCAATGTTTACCTGAAGAAGCTCACCTTCATAATTCACGTCCTTGACCAGTGAACTGGCCAGGGCTACTGAGTCCATGTCAAGAGGACCCTTGCTGCTGTCACCGCCGCAACCCGTAAAAAACAGCATCACCGCGATCAGTGCAGCGATCAGTATCACATACACTGAATACTTTATTTTCTCAAATAACATATGTCGTGCTTCCCTCTAATTAAACATTGTGATTCCAACAGTTTAGAGATTACCACACTGCATTTGTTTTGTCATCGTATTTATTTCAAAATGTGGACAATATTACCAAAAAATGATAGGATAATCTGTATCATAGCGAAAGGAGATCACAAATATGGTTTCACCGGGAAGAGTTGCCTTCACGGTCTTCGGAATAGATATAATGTGGTACGGCGTACTCATCGGTTTCGCCTTCATTCTTGGCGCGTACATCAGCTACAGGCGGGCGCCGAAGTTCGGTCTCAAACCGGACACCTTTCTGGACCTGGTGATCTGGCTCATCCCATCCTCTCTGGTGGGCGCCAGACTATACTATGTCATATTCAACTGGTCATATTATCAGAACCATCTTGCTGAGATCATCAATACACGAAACGGCGGTCTTGCCATTCACGGCGGACTGATCCTTGGATTCATCACTGCCTATCTGGTGGCTAAGCACGACAGGGAAAATTTTCTCGACATCCTGGACGTACTTGCGCCGGTGATCGCCCTGGGTCAGTCCATAGGAAGATGGGGCAACTTCTTCAACGAAGAGGCCCACGGCACAGATACAGATCTTCCATGGGCCCAGATCATCGATGGAACCGGCTACCATCCCACATTTCTCTACGAATCCATCTGGTGCTTCCTTCTGTTTGTCTTCCTTATCTGGTTCTCAGACAAAAGGCGCACTTTCAAAGGCCAGATCATCTGTCTGTACTTCATGCTCTACTCCTTCGAAAGATTCTTTGTTGAGGGACTGAGAACTGACAGCTTGATGATCGGGCCCCTAAGACAGGCTCAGGTCATCAGTATCGTGATCATGATATGCAGCGCTGTGGCAATTAAAATTTTGCGCAAAAAATACCCGCTGGACAAGAGTTCTGCGGAGTTGCAATAACAAATAAGGAGCTTTTAAAATGAGACTCGGTATCGTTGGACTGCCCAATGTGGGCAAGAGCACACTTTTCAACGCGATAACAAAGGCCGGCGCCGAAGCCGCCAATTACCCTTTCTGCACCATCGAACCCAACGTGGGGATGGTGACGGTGCCTGACAAAAGAGTCACCAAACTCCACGAGGTCTACAATTCAAAAAAAACCATCTATGCTACCATTGAATTCTGCGATATCGCAGGTCTGGTAAAGGGTGCATCCAAGGGTGAAGGTCTCGGCAACAAATTCCTGGGCCACATCCGCGAGGTAGATGCCATAGTTCATGTGGTGAGGTGCTTCGAGGACGAAAACATCGTTCACGTGGACGGCAGGATAGACCCCGGGTCTGACATTGAGACCATCGACACCGAGCTTCTCTTAAGCGACATGGAAATCCTTGAAAGGAGGATCGCCAAAACAGAGAAGCAGGCCAAATACGACAGGTCCGCCAACTGGGAAGCGGATCTTTTGAAAAGGGTCTACGACAAGCTGGCCGAAGGAGTGAATGCAAGGGCCATGGACTTCGACGAGGAAGAGACGGAATTCATCAAGTCCGTAGGTCTTCTCTCCTATAAGCCCATTATCTACGTGGCCAACGTGGCTGAAGACGGAGTTTCAGATGCGGGATCCAATCCATACGTTCAGGTGGTCCGCGAGATTGCGGAAGCGGAAGGTTCCCAGTGCGTGGTCATCTGCGCTGAGATCGAAGCCGAAGTCGCGGATTTCGACGATGAAGAAAAGGCGCTGTTCCTGGAAGAACTGGGCATAGAAGAATCCGGTCTCGATCAGTTGGTCAGATCTTCATACAAGCTTCTCGACCTGATCTCCTTCCTCACCGCAGGTGAAGATGAAGCAAGAGCCTGGACCATCAAGAACGGTACAAAGGCTCCTCAGGCGGCGGGAAAGATCCATACCGACTTTGAAAGAGGTTTCATCAGAGCCGAGACCATCGCCTACGACAAGTTCGCCGAGGTAGGTTTCTCCATGGCAAAAGCCAAGGAGGCCGGACTCCTGCGTTCTGAAGGAAAGGAATATGTCATGAAGGACGGAGACATAGTAAACTTCCTTTTCAACGTCTGATCTCATCCGGATCACTGTATTTTAAAGGGGCCTTCCGGCCCCTGTTTTAATTATCTATTTTATCTCTTTCAGGCTACCGTTTCTGGCCAACGCTGTTCCTATGGCAGTTCCGTACTCGCCCTGCTCCGGGATTATGAAAGTGCAGTCCGGGAAAAGCACCCTCACGCTTTCAGATGCCCTTTTGCACTCCTCCATATCTGTGAGAGCGCCGATCATGACGAAATCCGTGATCCCTCTTCCGTTTGCAATAAGCGCAGCGGTCTGGAATATGTCCTCCAGCACCATGTGGATTATCCCTGCGGCCTTGTCCTCCTGGGTAGCTCTGGATGAGGACTTGCCAAAACTGGAAGCTGTGGTGTCCGGGTTAAGACCGGGCAGCTGCTCCCTGGAGATGTCTCCCACCTGAAGGTCTATCCTTCTGATGTCTCCCAGAAGAGCCATTTCCTCTATCCTGTCGATCTCGTTGGTGTTCAGGATGTACTTGGAAAGACCAATTATGGTGCCTCCGCCGATACCGATGCCCCCAAGATGTTCAGGCACTCCGTCCTTCACACCTACATAGGAGGTCCCTGTACCCATGCTTACCACCATGAAGTTATCCTTTCCTTCCGCAAAATACGAGCCCCCGAGGCCATTAGCCGTAAACTCATCCACCTTAAATGTGGGAAGTCCGTAGATCGGTCTGTCTATTCCTGAAGCTCCGACTCCGGACAGGTTGACCTGGCACACTTCCCCAAGGTCCAGCATGTTGTCATACAGAAACTTCCCGAATGCTCCGAATATGGATGCCACCGGGTTATTTGATGATATCTTTACCGGTATCAGCATCTCGCCGTCTCTGAATCCTACTATTTTCGTGGTGCTTCCACCTATATCTATTCCTACTGTTATACCCATCTGAAGGTCCTTTCGCCTGCGCCTTTATGTTTTGCGGGATGCAGACCCGCTCAAGGCAATATTAACATGAAAGGACTGTTTTGTAAACCTATGATCCCCCTGTGATGGCAAGGATCAAGGCCGAATTGACCTCAGTCTGCGCCTTCAGAAGAAGGCTCATGAGAAGCACCGTCCCCAGTGTTATGATCAGATTCTTCATGATCCAGTTCCTTTGTGAGTCTTATTTCGTTGCTCCCCCTGTTCCAGACCGGGACAACGATGTTTTCTATGGTAAGTTCCACCCTGTCCTCACGGATCACGGCTCTGACATTGGGTATTCTGTCGAGATCAGACTTAAGCTTCATAAGGTCATCAGGGCCATGATCTCCTGCCGTTTCATACTCATTTATGACCTTCTCACAGGCTGAAAGCTCCAGATAAAGATTCTCGCTGAAAGCGAACTGCAAAACAAATAGAGACAGTATTATAACTGACGCCACAGATGTGATCAGTTCATGCATGAATAGCCCTCCTTTGCCGCGTTCACCGCCTCCCGGGACACCTCAAAGAGGCTGTCAGGACCGTTCATCATCATATCAAACACCACTATTCCAAGGAACAGGAGCCCGACCGTGATCAACAGCTGTTTCATCAGTCTGTACCCTCCTGTTGCTGCTGGATGGACCCCTTGAAGGTCTCCTCTATCTGCATTGTACCGTTGGATACCACAGATTCCGCCGCGGAAAGCAGCGAATTGTCAGGCCCCAGTATGAACTGGCTGACTATCACCGTCCCGAGAATTATGGTACCGATGATTATTATTATGTTTTTCATATTCCTAAATCCCCCTTTTGAGCTTCCGACTCCTCAGTATAAGAACCGGAGGCTTTCCATCGTATCCAGAAACACTACCACCACAAGAAAGTTGATCAGGACCGCAAAACACGCTGCTGCGGCAAGAAACGTGCATAGGGCAGCCCTTCTGTCCGCCGCCTTCATGGCTTCCGTAGCCCTGACTTCCCTTATTACTCCGATGAATACATCGATCTGAGGCACAAGTTCCCCGGGATCGATCTTGTCCATTTTGGACATGAAAGCGGCAAAGTTCCTTCCGTGTCTGGTGCCGAGCCTATCCGCGAAATACCTGAATGCCATGTCGCTGTCCTGAGCCCGGTACAATGAAAGAGTCTTCTGAAATACATGTTTAAGAGAGCCGGGACCAAGACTCATCTCTTCCAGCATGTAGTCCAGAGATACAGGATGTGTCTTTCTTACTATGCACAGATTCTTTAAAAGAATGGCTGCATGATACAGATCCTTCTCCGGTGCCTCTACAAGTCCAGCTTGTTTCTCGAAAAATATAAGTTTCCCATATAACTTATTATGTAAAGTATTAAGGAGATGGTGAACCATGTCGCTCCTTCCTCCGTCTGAAACTGATAATGCCATAGTTTTCCCGGCTCAAGGCCGAAAAACCTCACTCCTCCCAGGGCTGTAAGAAGGTAACAGATCGGTATGAGATACCTCACTATAAGTCTGGGCTCGTTCAGCTGTCTTCTGGAATATTCTTCAACTTCTCTGGCCTTTATGATCGTATCCTCAAGATCCTCCATTGCCTCTTCCACCCGGACCCCTTTTATTATTGCGAAATACATCAGGTTGCTGAGTGTATTCGACCAGGAAGTGTTAATGGACATCCCGAACTCCCGGAGAAGTCTCATTACTGTCTTCTCTGATCCTGCTCTTTCCAGCCCTCTTGCCAGATCCGTGAGGATCCTCTTTGAATCAGGCGCATCCTGTATGCTTCCGGCTGTCTTTTCCACTGCCTCACGCATGTTGTAATAGTGGATCTTGTAGTTTTCCGTAAGTTCTGACAGCAGTACCTCTCCTTCATATGAACTTCTCACTCTGATCTTTTCCAAACGGATTCTGAGAAGAAGATACGGCATGAATGACGACAGCACCACAGAGACCGTCCTGAGCGTCACAGGCAGCCTTAGCCCAAGAGTCAACAGAGCCGTAAGACCCGATAATACTGAGATTCCGAAAAACAGCATGACAGCTTTATCGGTGCCCATTCCCAGGGTGATCCACATCAGACTTCTGACATTTTCAAATATTTCTCCCCTGTCGTTCAGTTCGTTCTCTCTTAATGATCTCAGGCCTCTCCTTAATATCTGTTCCGCATACGCATAAATATCCTTCATGTAGTCATAAGTGGCGGCAAAGATCCCGAAAAGAAGCACCAGGATCATGAATACCGCCATCATCTGGATGAAGCCTCCAGATCCTTCAATATCTCCACTATCCTCCTGGCTTCATCGGGATGAGTCCTAAGTATCTCCTTCATCTTGCAGCACAGATTGCTGTTCCATATCCACCTGGAGCCGGCAAAATCGTACTTCATCATTTTCAGAGACGCGGGCTTTCCCGTTTCCTTATCTATGTAGTACTGAGTTATGGCTGTAAGCTTCTTCACGGAACGGTTATCATCCATCTGGCGGAATTCAAATACCAGATCGAAATTCTCCACGATCTTTCTTATTATGTCTCTGGTCTCACCTCCATATCGGTGACGGATCTTTTCAGCCATCATATATGGCAGAGCATCTGCCGACATGGTGTGTACGGTGGCTTTGCTCCTTCTGGTCCCCAGAGATGTAATTTCCAGAGCGATATTGAATGCTACGGCGTCTCTCATTTCCTCGAGAAGCACGTAGTCGTTGTCTCCGCGAAGTATAGGCTTCGTGATGTTCTCCAGTTCCTCGCCGTCAGCCACGATCTGCATCATTGGCGCGTCTCCCATTATCTTCGTCCAGTCAGTCTCCGGATCCGTTGCAATGGCCAGTCCTTCCAGGTCACGATCCTCGTAACTCTGCCAGACCCTGAGAAAGGTGGTCTTGCCTGATCTCACCGGTCCGGCAAAGATAACGTTTACCCCTGCCTTCACCAGAAGGCTGAAAAGTTCCCCGCTTCCAGGTGGAATGGTCCCAAGCTCTGCCAGATCCTCGAATTTCATGTTTTCCAGCACATACTTTCTGAAGACCATTATGTCCTGCCCTTCCTTGGTCCTGTGTCCGGAAAAAATGGTGACCCTTATTCCGTTATACAGGTAAACCTCGTGGAAGCCGTTCTCCAGTCTCTCATTGGGCGTGGCCATCAGAAGGGCTCTCTTAAGCTGCTCCCGCCTCTTTCTGCCTATCCTCTGTGGCTGGAGCACCGACTTTCCGTCGATGAGGCAGTACAGTTTATCTCCGATCAGCTTGGCGGAAGAAGATCTTATGTATTCCTCCGTCTCGTCATAGGCCCAGGGAGCTATTCCTGCAAGACCGAAAAGCTCGTTGAACACCGCGTCCTCCGCAGATCTGTACCAGGGCGGATAGCTCTTTTCAAAATCATTTTCCTCTATGATCTCTCTTATTCTGTCCCTGACCTTATCAGCCTCCTCAGGATAGCCCATTATGGCTTTCTTCTCCATCTCAAGCCTCTCTGTTCTGTCCTGTTCGCCGGTGCTTTTCCACTCCTCCTCCAGGCATTTCAGAACGTCTCTGAGAAGGGTCCCGAAACCTTTATCCTGCTCTTCATACATGACTTCCGTATACTCGTTATTTCCGCTCATATTCTTCCTCCGCATAAATAATAGTGAATCTGTTTCCTTTTTCCGCCAGGCCGCTCAGCTTTCTTATGTTTTCAGCTCCTGTCATGACCTCAATCAGGTTCATTCTCCCTGACGGATAGTACCTTTCAAGCCCGGAATATGTGATCTCCTGACCGAAACTGTCCTTGACGTGAATTACCCTTGCCTCACACAAAAGTTCTTCTCCCAAGTAAAAAAGGGCCATGTCGCCCCTTCTGATGGATTCCGGACAGCTTACTATCCAAAGGTCAGGCACCTTTAAGACGTAGCTGTCCGCCTTGACCCCGGTCCTGAAGACCGTAACCCTGAAATAATCCATATTAAGTTCCTGCTGGCCGGGCACGTACTGCCTCGTCTCAAGCCCCACGATCCGCTCCCTGTCCCCGGGCCTAAGAGCCTTAGATGTGGCTCTTTCCACCCTTATCTCCTGAAGCATGTCCTCCGTGACAACGGTATAGGCTTCATGAGGCTCTTTGAACACCAGTATGGTCCTGTAACTCAGGTTTTCTCTTCCCCACAGTTCCCAGAAACCCAGGCCTCCGATGCTCAGCAGGATCATGATGATGCCCGCTATCTTTCTTCTCAAATCTATCCCCCTCCCCGCGGACTGAAAAACGCAGGTCTGCGCCTGCGTTCCCCTCATCCTTCTTTAAGATGATAGCATTATAACACCATGTTTCATCCTTTTCAGCCCAAAAGCAATTTTAGTGCAAAATACTTTAGGCGCTCCGAAAAACATGTTTCTCATAACAGTTTTCCTGCATCGTTTTATATGATATGAAAAAAGGATCTGCCGCGGAGGCAGATCCTTTCGTTGGTATCCCGTAGGGGAATCGAACCCCTATCTACGGATTCGGAATCCGGCACTCTATCCGTTGAGCTAACGGGACATAATGCGGACGCCTTACGGCGTCCGCGTTCCTGCTATTGATTATATCATGGAGAGCTGCTTGTTTTCAAGTCGTTTGAGGGAACTGTCTATGGCTACCTCGCTGTTGTCGCAGCATATCCACTTTCTGCCGTTGTCCTCCGCCACCTTAGCCAGTGTGGAAGACCCGGCAAAGAAGTCTGCCACCAGGTCTCCTTCTTTGGAACCGGCTTTAAGTATTCTTTCAATGAGAGCCTCGGGCTTCTGGGTGGCATATCCGGTGCGTTCAGCTGACGTTCTTCCCACCATGTCTATGGGCCAGACGTCCTTCATGTTCACAAGAGTGTACCAGCCGATATCGTCCTTGAATTCCTCGACTCCCTTGAACCGGTAAGGCTTAAGGTCACGGTTATATGACTTTTCCTTGGGTATATCCAGATAGTAGTTTTTTGTCTTGGAATATACCAGTATAGAGTCATGCTTTCTGGCAAAGTGACTCCTGGAGGATCCTCCGGACTTGTATGTCCAGATGATCTCGTTCACGAAGTTTTTCTCACCGAAGATCTCATCCATGAGGACCTTCACATAGTGCATGCCGTGCCAGTCCAGGTGGACCCAGATGGTGCCGTTGTCGGAAAGAAGGTCCTTCATCAGCATGAGCCTTAATCCCATCATCTTGAGGTACTCTTCCATTCCCTCATCCCAGATATCCTGGTAGGCCTTTTTCTTCACCTTGGTCTCCTCACCGGATTCGTCAGTTATGCTGACGGTGGCTTCGTAGGTGGCCTTGGAAAAGAAAGGCGGATCGATATATATCTGAGCGATCTTACCTGCCATATCCTTTTTCCGGATAAGATACTTCATGAAGTCCGCGTTGTCGCCATAGCAAAGCATGGAACCCTCACTGATATTATCGTAGAGTTTGAAACTTCCGTAGCGTTTTTTGCGGTACTCCCTTTTGCAGGAGGTTATGATCTTTCCAAAATTTCTTACAAGGCTCATCTCTGTCCCTTATCGTAAGGTATACCTTCTGCCTTGGGCACTCTGGAGCTCTTGGATGTGAAGGCAAGAACTATCAGCGTGATGATGTACGGGAACATCCTGTAAAGGTAGGGGCTGAGTCCCAGTTCATTGAGCATGTAGACACCGTCGCCGTTGATATCCAGTGTGGCATATGTGGCAGCGATGCACTTGAAGAGACCGAAGAGGATCGATCCGAGTGCGATGTTCAGCGGCGTCCAGTTGCCGAAGATCATTACAGCCAGAGCCAGGAAGCCGTAGCCTGCCACGTCTCCGTTGGATGTCATGTTTGCGGTGGTCATTGAGAATGTGAATCCGCCCACGCCGGCAAGAAAACCGGACAAACCAACGCCCAGATATCTCATCTTATGAACATTGATTCCCAGAGAATCAGCAGCCTGAGGGTTCTCACCGCAGGACCTGAGTCTGAGACCGGTCTTGGTCTTATACAGGAAAATGGATACGACCACGAAAATCAGGATGCAGATATATGTGGTGAGATATACCTTGTTGATGAACAGGTCGATTATGGGCCCCCAACTGTGTCCCTTGGGAAGTCCGAAGGTCTGAGGCTTGATCATGAACCATCCTGCCGCTCCGCCGGAAACCATGCCCATGGTGTTCTGCTGAACGATCATGTATATAAAGAACATGACGATAGCAGGAGCCAGCATGTTCAGCGCGGTACCACCGATAGTCTGGTCGGCTCTCAGGTTGATGGCAGAGAATGCCAGAAGCATGGAGAATGCTATTCCGCATATTCCGGTGAGGATCAGGGAGATCAGCATGATGATCTGTCCGTTCTCCTGTGTCCATCCGGCGTTCTGGAACATTCTTACAAATATTACACCCATGAAGGCGCCGAATATCATGGTACCTTCAAGAGCAAGGTTGATGACGCCGGAACGCTCGGCGCAAACGCCTGCGAGAGCTACTATCATAAGGGGAACTGCATAAAGCATTGTCTGCTGTATCAAGAATACCATTACTTCTGCCCTCCTTCCTCAGATTCGGCATGAACTATTCCGGCACTTTCATCGAATAATTGTTTATAGTCTTCCATGACATCTTCCTCGAAGTTTTTAGTGTCTCCGATTATCTCTTTTTCCTCCTGTGCGTTCTGCTCATCGGCTGTCTTCAGCTGCTGGGCGGGTTCATCATTGACATTTCCGCCGGTGCCCTTTCTGATCTTCTTAGAAAGAACGGTCTTGAAGAGCATGGAGAATGCTGACAGGTAAACGATGACCGCGATGATGATGTCAGAAATGTATTCGTTGTACGCTGTCAGGTATTTAAGCTGGATACCGGAGATATTCAGCATCGACATGAATATTCCGGAGAATATCACGCCGATCGGATGGTTGGCCGCAAGCAGTGCAACGGGGATACCGTTGAATCCTTCGCCGGGGAGTTTCTGGTATGTTGACCAGTAAAACTCGGTGTTTCCTGACAGATAATAAAGAGAAGCGCCTGCAGCAGCGAGACAGCCTGCGATGGCCATGGAAAGTATGATGTTCTTCTTATCGTTTATACCGGCGTATTTTGCGGCATGCCTGTTGGAACCGCAGGCTCTCAGCTCGTATCCGAATGTGGTCTTGGTCATCATGATCCACATGGCGACCGCGATCAGAACTGCGATCCAGAACCCGCCGTTAGCCTGGGAGCCTTTGAAGAGCACGTCCATGAACATCTTCGGTGTTACTACTCCCACGTTCTTCAGGGGAATTACGTATCCCACCTTTCCGCCTTCAGCGGAGTTTTTGAAGATCTCATGGGCGTCGAACCACCATGTCACAAGGTTGGCCGCTATCCAGTTCGTCATGATACAGGTAATTACCTCATTGATATTGAGGAAGGCCTTGAACAGTCCGGGAATAGCGCCCCAGAGACCGCCCAGGATCACTCCTGCAAGAAATGCGCAGATCCATGCAACGAAGGTGGGCACTCCAGCCCATCCGAGCCACAGACCTACAGAAAGGGTCCCCATGGTCCCCATGAGGTACTGTCCTGCGGCACCGATGTTGAAGAGTCCGGTCTTGAAGGCGACTGCAACTGAAAGTCCGGTCATGATAAGGGGTACTGCTCTGAACAGCATGTTGCCCATATTGACTGCGTTGAATCCGAAGGAAAGAGCTGATCCTGATCTTCCCGTGGAGAACACACCAAGGAATACCAGTCTGACTCCTTCCCAGATGCCGGTGGGCGAGATGTTGGGCTTGAGGAGTCCGACCACCACCACGATCACTGCACCGACTGCCATACCGATAAGGATGGAGATCAAAGCGGAGTATACTGCCACAGCCCCATCGGTCCTGTACCATTTGGTCTTACCCGTTCCGGGTTCAAGTCTTGGCATTTATTCCGCCTCCTTTCCCTGACGCTTGGCTCCTGACATGTAAAGTCCCAGTTCTTCGGGAGTGGTCGTCTTTGGATCCACTTCTCCCACGATCTCACCTTCATACATGACGAGTATTCTGTCTGAAAGTCCCATGACCTCTTCCAGCTCCAGTGAGACAAGAAGTATCGCTTGGCCCTGATCACGCTCTTCCACGATCTGTGAGTGGATATACTCTATGGCACCTACGTCCAGTCCTCTGGTGGGCTGGACCGCTACCAGAAGAGGTTCATCTCTGTCCAGTTCACGGGCGATGATAGCCTTCTGCTGGTTTCCTCCTGACATAGACCTTGCAATAGTGATGGGCCCCTGTCCGGAACGTATATCGAAATCTTCGATGAGTTTGTCGGCATAGTCTCTCACTTCATCAAATTTAATGAATCCGTGATTCTGGAACTGAGGTTCCTTGTACTTCTGAAGCACAAGATTCTGCTCCAGCGTATAGCCCAGGATAAGTCCGTGCTTATGCCTGTCTTCAGGGATATGGGACATGCCGGCAAGGGCACGCTTTCTGATGGAGGCATTTGAGATGTCCTCTCCGAGAAGGGTTATCTTGCCTCCGGATGCTTTTTCAAGTCCCGTAATGCCGTATACCAGTTCAGTCTGTCCGTTTCCGTCGATTCCTGCTATGCAGAGGATCTCTCCCGCATGTACTTCGAAGGATACGTTGTTGACCGCGTTGTTCTTGTGGATCTTTGACGGTACCGTAAGGTTTTCCACCTTGAGGACCACATCTCCCGGTGTGGCGGGTTTCTTGTGGATCTCAAGCTGTACAGGACGTCCGACCATCATGTTCGACAGTTCCTGCTTGTTGGTGTCCTTGGTATTGACGGTCCCCACATATTTACCCTTGCGGAGCACCGTTACCCTGTCGGATACCGCCATGATCTCATTCAATTTATGCGTGATGAACAAGATGGATTTGCCTTCTCTGGCGAATCCTCTCATTATTTCCATGAGTTCGTCTATTTCCTGGGGAGTGAGCACTGCCGTGGGTTCGTCGAAGATGAGGATGTCGTTGTCTCTGTAGAGCATCTTCAGGATCTCCACCCTCTGCTGCATTCCTACAGTGATATCCTCTACCTTTGCGTCAACGTCTACCTTAAGACCATACTTCTCCGACAGAGCGATAACTTTTTCTCTCGCCTCTTTCTTCTTCAGGAACCCCATTGGGCCTGTGGTCTCTGCGCCAAGGATGATATTATCGAGTACCGTGAACACCTCGATCAGCTTAAAGTGCTGATGCACCATTCCAATGCCCAGAGCAGTGGCGTCGTTGGGATTATCGATCTTAACGACCTGTCCGTCCTTTTTGATCTCGCCGGCTTCCGGCTGATACAGGCCGAAGAGCACGCTCATCAAGGTGGACTTGCCGGCTCCGTTTTCACCTAACAGAGCGTGTATCTCGCCCTTTTTAAGCTGGAGCGTTATGTCATCATTGGCCACTATGCCGGGAAATTCCTTCCGGATGTGGTTCATTTCTATAACATATTCTGACATAATTTCCGTACCTTTTCTCAAAAGCTGAAAATAAATTTTGAAAAAAGGGGGAATGTTTAATTCCCCCTTTTCTTTTCATGCTATAGGCATGAATTTTCGTAAGTCATTAGTTCTCGAAAGTGATGTGATCTAAACCAGCCTGGCTGGGATCTGCCATGTCGCTGCTGTTGTCGATCACGATCTCGCCGGACTTGATCTGCTCGAAGAGAGCATTGTAATCATCAACTGTCCAGTTCTCAAGTGACCATGTGTCAACAGGAAGACCTACTGCATCATCAGCTGCTCCAAGAACGAGAGCACCCTTCTGGAGACCGTTGTTGTAGAAGTTTCCAAGGGAGATCTGCACGGACTGAGCAAGTCCCTTGCAAGCAGATGTGACTACTGTATCAGACTGATTTGACTGGTCAACGTCAACACCGATGATAGCAGCGTCAGCAGCCTCAGCTGCAGCAGCTCCGGAGTTGAACATTGTGCCGCCGCACATGAAGATAACTTCTGTACCGGCGTTGAACCATCCTGCAAGCATAGCCTGAAGGTCGTCAGATGCTGAGAAGGAAGAACCATATTCCCAGGAATATCTCATGGAAACATCAACGCCCTTGGCCTCAGCAGCTGCGTTTGCGCCCTGAGCATATCCGTATCCGTATCTGATACAAGCCGGGTTGGAGCCACCGCCGCCGCCGGAGAATCCGAGTTTGGTGAAGCCTTCCATAACTGCAGCATAACCTGCAAGATATCCGGCCTGCTCTTCCTGATAGGAAACGCCGAGAACGTTGTCAAGTCCCATATCCCATCCATCGATGAAGATGAACTGTACTTCGGGATACTGAGGAGCTACGGTCTCAAGAGCAGTTGCCTGAAGGAAGCCGGGAGTTACGATGACCTCAGCGCCGGCATCGCAGGCGTCTGTCATGGCCTTGATCCTGTCATCATCTGTTGCAGCGGATCCGTTAGCGGGCTGATAATACTTATAGGACTTGCCGTTCTCATAAGCATACATCTTAACGCCGTTCCAGGTGAACTGGTTGAAAGATCCATCCTTTAACTGACCGACGTCGGTAACCATGGCGATCTGATATGTTCCGTCAGCGGATTCATAGTTATCATCGATATCATCAAAGGTTACTTCCGTGGGTTCATCACTGCCGCCCTGATCAGTTCCACCGTTGCCGCCGCAGGCTGCAAATGTGAATACCATAGCAAGGCATAACAATAATGCTAAAAACTTTTTCATCTTTTTCCCTCCTAAGTGAAATAGATTAACTTACTGCACTATTATAATACAGAAAAACGTATTGTAAAAGCATTTTTTTGTGGTTTAACATATCTTTACATGCTATTTTTGAACTTATGGCTTTCAGTAGGACACTCCCATGATTTCTTCCATGAACCATTCTACGATCCCGGCTGTAAGTCCCCAGATGAGGCGTCCCTCATAATGCCAGAAAAATGTATCTGCGTAGGCCCTTCTCCACCGGTAGTTTGGGTCGACCCCCTGTTCCTTGAAGGGAAAGTCATCCGTGCTCTGGATCAAGGGTATCCTGTGATAGGCAGGTCTGTTTTCCGCAAAAAACTCCAGCGGCACAGTGAACCATTCCTTCACTTCTTCATCCGGCACAAGTCTGTCCAGAGCCTCCGGCCTGACCTCGGCGGCTACCGTATGCATGACTATGCGCCCCACCTCCATCATTGAGTCGAATCGTCCGAAGACTTTGAGATCTGAACTTTTCAGCCCGATCTCCTCTTCCGCCTCCCTGAGGGCGGCTTCTATGACGGTCTCACCCTCTTCTATCCGTCCTCCCGGGAAACATACGTCTCCTGGCTGGGCCACATCCTGGGACCGCACCTCAAATAGAAAGCATATCCTTCCGTCCTTGTTCACCAGAGGCATGAGGACGGAATACTCCCGTCTCCTTCCAATGACGCCCGCCGGCCGGTCCTTTATTTTCTGCGCGATCTCCTCCATGGAAAGATCTGTCATGAGATTCTCCTCCCCTTGGGTCCCGAAGGACCCCGCATATCAAAAAAGACGGTCTTTCGGACCGCCTTTTCCCATCTCGTCAGTTGATTATATCGACGCCTTCGAAATCAACACCGATCATCTCTTCCTTGTCAGCAGAAACGGAAACCACGAAATCCATGCCGTAGTTCTTGGAAATGTCCTTGAGTCTGTCGATGAATTCAGGAAGATCTGTAAGCTTGAAATCAGCATGCTTCAGTATGCTGTCTATGAAAATAGTCTCTATGTCATGATCCAGACTGATGATCCCGTACAGGAAGCCAATGTATTCGTCTGAGTTGGTAACGTGTTCGAAATCTTCCATACAAATGACTCTGATCGCATATTTCAGATCGAACATGAGTCTCTGATTCTTATTTATAAAAATGATCGAACCGTTTGCCTGCTCAACGGCTTCGTTGGCAAGATCTATCATCTGCTTTGTTTTGCCGGACCCTTTATGTCCGATCAGCAATCTAACCATGGCAATATACCTCCAAATGTATGTGAACTTTATCGTTATTCAATTATACATTAGAAATTTGACATTTTCAACAGTGATTCGGGTTAAAATATCTCACTGCGGACTCAAATAGTTTCATGTCGAAATTGCCCGGCACGTTTCTGTACAGTCCGTAGCCTCTCCTCTCGGCATGGCCCATCTTGCCGATGACCCTGCCTCCCGGTGAGATCAGACCCTCCACTGCCATGTCAGACCCGTTGGGATTGAACTGGATGTCATAAGTGACATTACCCATAAGATCCACATACTGGGTCATGATCTGTCCCTTCTGTTCCAGTTCCTTAATGACATCCTCAGGAGCCATGAATCTGCCTTCGCCGTGGGAAACGGGGACCTGGTACACGTCCCCTGCCCTGACCGCTGACAGCCAGGGTGACTTGACGGATGCGACCCTGACATTCACGATCTTGGACTGGTGACGGGAAATTCTGTTGAAGGTGAGAGTAGCTGACCGGCTGTCGGTGTCCACTATCCTGCCGTACTGAAGAAGCCCCAGCTTGATCAGGGCCTGGAAGCCGTTGCAGATGCCTCCCATAAGGCCGTCCCTGTCCTCAAGAAGCGACATGACCGCATCTCTGATCTCAGGATTTCTGAAAAACGCGGTGATGAACTTTCCGGATCCGTCCGGCTCATCCCCTCCGGAGAATCCGCCGGGTACGAAAATGATCTGGCTTTCCTTCACCTTGTCTGCAAAACTCTCAACTGACCTGGCAACATGACTGCTGGACAGGTTGTTTATGACGAATATCTCGGGCTCCGCCCCCGCTTCCAGGAACGCCTTGGCAGTGTCGTACTCGCAGTTAGTTCCCGGGAATACAGGGATCAGCACCTTCGGCTTCGCAAAATATACGGCCGCACTTGTTCCGAATCCTCCGTCTCCGGTGAACTCCGCGTTGTGGAGCGCCGGTCCGTCCTGAACAATGTTGCATGGGTACACAGGTTCAAGTTTTCCCTCATATATGGCTGAAAGCTCGCCCAGGGACACTTCCATATCGCCCAGGGAAATATTCTGCTCTTCTGTGGTGAGACCCAGCACGGTACCGTCGATCCCGGCATCGCGGAGGAATCTAAGCGCGTACTCATCCTCCCCGTCCTTTATCTCAAGGACGAAGCTTCCGTAGGAATAACCGAATATGTCATTGAGGGAAACATTATCTGCATAGCGGAATCCCACTCCGTTTCCAATCGACATCTTGAACACAGCTTCAGCCACTCCGCCGTATGCAGGAGTATATGCGGCTTCCAGCCTTCTGTTCAGCGCGCTTACGGCATTGAACACCTTGTTCATGGATCTTCCCGAGGGAAGCCCCCTTCCGTCAAGCTCAGGCTTCACCCAGAGCACCGTGTGCCCTGCCTTCTTGAATTCCGGGCTCTTCACCCTGTCGATATCACCTGCCGCAACCGCAAAAGATATGAGCGTGGGCGGCACATGGATATCCTCGAATGTGCCGGACATGGAATCCTTTCCGCCGATGGCGCCGGCTCTGAGATCCATCTGAGCCTCCATTGCTCCAAGAACAGCGCTTAAGGGAACGCCCCACTTGCCGGAGTCCTGCCCCAGTTTCTCGAAGTATTCCTGGAATGAAAGATAGATATCCCTGTTCTCCGCGCCGGCAGCGATGAGCTTTGCCACAGATGAAACGACGGAAAAATATGCCCCCCTGAAGGGAGTCTTCTCCATAATAAAGGGATCGAAGCCATAGGACATGAAGCTAACCGTTCTGGTATCCCTTCCCATGACCGGGAGTTTGTGAACCATGGCCTGTATGGGAGTCCGCTGGTATTTCCCTCCGAAAGGCATGAGCACCGTGCCTGCGCCTATAGTGGAGTCGAATCTCTCGGAAAGGCCCCTCCCGGAGCACACGTTCAGATCCCCTGCGAGAGCTTTCATGCCTTCAGCGAGATCCGTTACTGTCTCCTTGCCGAAGTCCTTTTCCTTCGGAACTACCACATCTATGTGCTTCTCTGTACCGTTGGTATCCAGGAACTCTCTGGAAATATCCACGATAGCCCTGCCGTTCCATTTTTCAACAAGTCTTCCGTTGTCGGTTACGTAGGCTACGGCTGTAGCTTCCAGATTTTCTCTCTCCGCCAGTTCACAGAATCTGTCCTTGTCTTTTGCTCTGACCACCACAGCCATCCTCTCCTGAGACTCAGAGATGGCAAGTTCGGTGCCGTCCAGGCTCTCGTACTTTTTGGGTACCTTGTTCAGATCGATATCCAGTCCATCGGCCAGTTCGCCGATGGCAACTGACACTCCGCCTGCTCCGAAGTCGTTGCAGCGGATTATCATGCGTGATGCTTCAGGGTCTCTGAAAAGCCGCTGGAGCTTCCTCTCCTCAGGAGCATTGCCCTTCTGGACCTCTGCCCCGCAGGTCTCAAGAGACATGGCGTTATGTGACTTGGAGGAGCCGGTGGCTCCGCCGCATCCGTCGCGGCCTGTCTTTCCGCCCAGGAGGATGACGATATCCCCTGCTTCGGGTTCTTCTCTTACAACGTTTTCCTTAGGAGCGGCAGCAATGACAGCTCCCACTTCCATACGTTTTGCCACATATCCCGGGTGATAGAGCTCGTCCACCTGCCCCGTGGCAAGACCGATCTGGTTACCGTAGGAACTGTAGCCCTGAGCGGCCTTGGTGACCAGTGTCCTCTGGGGCAGCTTTCCTGGCAATGTGTCTTTAATTGGCCTGAGAGGATCACCAGCCCCGGTGACTCTCATGGCTGCGTATACGTAGCTTCTTCCGGAAAGAGGGTCCCTGATGGCTCCGCCGATACAGGTGGCGGCGCCTCCGAAGGGTTCGATCTCCGTAGGATGGTTATGAGTCTCGTTCTTGAAGAGAAGAAGCCAGTCCTCGGTTTCCCCCTCAATATCTGCTTTTATCCTGATGGTGCAGGCGTTTATCTCCCCGGACTCGTCCAGCCTGTCCAGAATGCCTCTCTTCTTGAGTACCTTCGCAGCTATGGTGCCAACGTCCATGAGTGAATCCGGCTTTGTCCTGTTCAGTTCCCTCTTAAGGTCATGGTATCTCTCCCATGCCTCCCGGATGTAGTCATCCTCAAATGTCACGCTGTCGATGATGGTATTGAAGGTGGTATGTCTGCAGTGGTCTGACCAGTAGGTGTCGATAACTCTGATCTCGGTTATGGTGGGGTCTCTCTGTTCTTTCGCGAAATAGCCTCTGGTAAACTTAAGATCTCCCTCATCCATGGCAAGGCCCAGCTGGTCCACCATGTTCTTAAGCGCCCGGTCATCCATTTCCCTGAAGCCCTCGATCACAGCCACATCCTCAGGCTCAGCCAGATCCATCTGAAGGGTCTTGGGCTTCTCCAGAGACGCTTCCCTGGCTTCCACCGGGTTGATCACGTATTTTTTCACAGCTTCCAGGTCTTCGTCGGAAATGCTGCCAAAAAGAGCATATACCTTAGCGCTCCTTATCTCAGGCTTTTCGGCCTTTGAGATCAGCTGGATGCATTCAGCGCCCGAAGATGCTCTCTGGTCGAACTGCCCGGGAAGATATTCCACGCAAAACACCCGATCCCCCTCAGGTATCTCGTATGTCACCCGGTCCAGCTGGGGCTCACTTAGCACAGACTTCACAGCGCTTTCAAAAAGCTCACGGCTGATACCCTCAAGATCATACCTGTTGTAGAGTCTCACATCTTCCAGTCCCCGGACTCCCAGAAGCTCCCTGAAGTCGTTCAAAAGAGCTCTGGCCTCGTTGTCCAGGCCCTTTATCTTTTCAACGTATACTCTGTAAACCATATTTGTCCTCGCTTTTATTCATATGCTTCAAGTGCACGTTTTCCGATGTCTTTTCTGTAATATGCATTGTCAAAACTTACGAGAGATACAGTCTCGTAGGCTTTTCTGACGGCTTGCCCGAGTGTGGGCGCAGTCTCCGTGACTCCCAGTACCCTTCCTCCTGATGTCTTGAGAACTCCGTCCTCCAGCTTGGCTCCTGCCACGTAGATGTTCCTGTCCTCCGGCATGGTGATGGGGAAACCCTTCTCGTAACTAACGGGATATCCCTCTGATGCCATTACCACGCAGCAGGAGCAGCCGTCCGAGAACTTCACGTCCTCCGGGTTCAGCGTACCTTCATAGGTCTTTACCATGATGTCCAGAAGGTCGCTCTCGAGAAGCGGCAGCACCACCTGAGTCTCGGGGTCGCCGAACCTGCAGTTGTACTCGATGACCTTGGGGCCGTCAGGCGTGATCATCAGGCCGAAATAGAGGCAGCCCCTGAAGGTCCTGCCCTCCTCCTTCATGGCTCTGATGGTGGGCAGGAAGATCTTCTCCATGCATTCCTCTGCCACTTCTTCGGTGTAATAGGGATTGGGAGCGATGGCTCCCATGCCGCCAGTGTTCAGCCCCTTGTCTCCGTCCAGGGCTCTCTTGTGATCCATTGAGGAGACCATGGGGACCACCACGTTTCCGTCAGTGAAGCTCAGTACGGAAACTTCAGGGCCTGTCAGGAATTCCTCGATGACCACCTTGTCCCCGCTTTTACCGAAAGCCTTGTCCTCCATTATGGTCTTTACGGCGCTGACCGCCTCATCCCTTGTCTCGCAGATCAGAACGCCCTTGCCCAGAGCCAGACCGTCTGCCTTGACCACGACGGGGATGCCGCATGTCTTCACGTATTCCAGAGCCTTGTCCACATCGTCGAAAGTCTCGTATGCTGCCGTCGGGATCCCGTACTTCTTCATGAGATCCTTTGAAAAAGCCTTGCTGCCCTCGATGATGGCGGCCTTTTTGTCGGGTCCGAAGGTCCTGATCCCTGCCTCGTTCAAAAGATCCACGGCTCCCATTACAAGCGGGTCATCCGGCGCCACGACGCAGAAGTCGATCTTATTCTCAACCGCGAAATCCCGGATCTTCTCTATATCCTTGGCCCCTATGTCCACCGGGGTCGCGTCTTTTGCGATGCCGCCGTTTCCCGGGGCGCAAAAGATCTCGCCGCAGTCCCTGCTCTTCTTTAATGCTTTTATGATGGCGTGTTCACGGCCGCCGCCTCCAACCACAAGTATTCTCATATCCTGCTCCATATTCTCATCAGTGGTGGAACAGCCTGAGTCCTGTGAAGGCCATGACCATTCCGTACTTGTTACACGTCTCGATTACATTGTCGTCTCTCACGGATCCTCCAGGCTGGGCCACGTAGGATACTCCGCTCTTCGCCGCCCTCTCTATGTTGTCACCGAAGGGGAAAAATGCATCGGACCCCAGGCTAACTCCTGTTATGGTCCTGAGATATTCCTTCTGCTCCTCCCTTGTGAAGGGCTTAGGTCTCTCCGTGAACCATTCCTGCCATCTGCTTTCTCCGATGACATCTTCATAGTCTTCCGAAAGATAGATGTCGATGGCATTGTCCCTGTCTGGTCTTCTGATATCTTCTCTGAAGGGAAGGTCCAGCACCTTGTCGTGCTGCCTGAGCTGCCATCTGTCAGCCTTGTCCCCTGCAAGTCTCGTGCAGTGGATCCTGGACTGCTGTCCTGCGCCCACTCCGATGGCCTGACCGTCAATGGCGTAGCACACAGAGTTGGACTGGGTGTATTTGAGAGTTATGAGCGCCACGATGAGGTCGCGCCTGGCTTCCTCCGGCATCACAGCCTTCTCAGTAACGATGTTTTCGAAGATCTCAGGTCCTATCCTTGAATCATTGTGTTCCTGAGAGAAAATGATGCCATTGACCTGCTTCTTCTCCATCCTCTGGGGAACATAGTCCGGATCCATCTGTATGATGGTGTATTTGCCCTTCTTTTTCTCCCTGAGGATCTCCAGAGCCTCCTCGTCATAACCGGGAGCGATCACTCCGTCTGAAACCTCTCTCTGGAGGATCCTGGCCGTGGCCGCGTCGCAGACATCTGAAAGCGCAGCCCAGTCACCGTAGGAGCTGAGGCGGTCGGTTCCCCTGGCTCTCGCGTAAGCAATGGCTATGGGCGATTCGTCTATGCCCTCCAGATCGTCCACGAAGAAAGCCCGCTTTTGCTTCCCGCTCATCCTGATACCCACAGCTGCAGACGTGGGGCTGACGTGCTTGAAAGAAGCTGCGGCAGGAAGGCCAAGAGCCTCCTTCAGCTCCTTGACCAGCTGCCAGCTGTTCATGGCATCCAGAAGATTGATGTATCCTGCTCTTCCGTTCAGTACCCTGAAGGGAAGATCTCTTCCGTCCTCCATATAGACGGATGCTTCACCCTGATTGGGATTTACGCCGTATTTCAGTTCATATTCTTTCATGATACTTCCTCCTGTGCCATTAAACGTTCTTGTTTATGAGTTCAGATGTCCGTTCTCCTGTCCCAAGATCGATGACACAGGCGTACATGGAGATCTTTTTATCTTCGTCCAGGCTCTCCCAGACCGCCTTCGCAAAAGATTCGAGATCCTCAGGCATCAGGACTCTCTCTGGCTCTCCTCTGAAGGTTGGAATGGGTTCGCCGTTTTCTTCGTAAGTATGGATGAAATGCCCAAGGCCGGGTACAGACGGATATTCGTAAAAAAACCTGGCACAGCCTGTGCCCTCGGCGTTAATGCTCTTCAGTATGCTCATCTCATAGGTGAAATCCCCCTTGAGATCTGCACCCTCAAAATTCAGTATGCCGCTGATCCTGGGAGTCCAGTTTGGCCTGTCCGGCTCGAATGTTCTCGTTCTCAGGGCTTCCCTGAAATCGCCGCCCCCGGCCAGATGATCGAAGATGGTATCGGTCTGGTCTCCGTTGGTGACGATGAGCCTCCCGCCCAGCCTTCTGACGGGAGAATAGATGATAAGCGACGGATCCTCTACCTTTGAGTAGTCATAGGGGTAGATAACCACGTCCTCTCCTTCCTCCCTGAAGACCCTGTTCTTGGAATTCTCGCTCCTGCCCATGATGAAGTATGCTGTCATGGCATTTGAACCGTCCGGGGACCTTCCTATAATGATCCCTCTTCCCGGATAATCCGTGCGGGAAAGGGCTTCCTCTATGCTGGATAATGTGTAAGTATCATTCGACATCGGTTTTTTCCTCCAGGATCTTCCCGCAGACCATCTGACATGCCTGGGGAAGTATCTTCCACTCGGCCTCCTCCATGACCCTTCTCTGAAGGATCTCAGGAGTATCCCCTTCCTTTACGTCAACGGCTTTCTGGATGATTATCCTGCCGCCGTCGGGGATCTCGTTTACGAAGTGCACGGTGGCTCCTGTCACCTTGACCCCGTAGTTAAGAGCCGCCTCATGCACCTTGAGCCCGTAGAATCCCTTTCCGCAAAAGGACGGGATCAGAGACGGGTGGACGTTGATTATCCTGTCCCTGAAGGCATCTATGAAATACGGGCTTAAGATAGACATAAAGCCTGCCAGCACAACAAGATCGATATGGTGATCTATAAGAGTGCCGACAAGCGCTATTTCATGGTCTTCTCTTGAGGCGAAATCCTTCCTGAGAAGGACGATCGTCTCAATGTTATTGTTTTCCGCTCTTTTAATAGCGTATGCGTCCCTGTTGTCGGAGATGACCAGTTTGATCTCTCCTGAAGTCAATACTCCCGACTTTTCACTGTCGATCAGAGCCTGGAGATTGGTGCCTCCGCCCGACACAAGAACTGCAATTCTTACTTTTTCCATGACAGGCTCCTAAATGAGTACGACCTTCTCGTCGGTGTCTGTATGAAGTATATCTCCTATGATATATGCTTCTTCTCCGGCATCCCTCAGAATGTCAATAGCATCCTGCACCTGCGCTCCTGGAACGACAACGGTCATTCCCACGCCCATGTTGAAGGTGTTGAACATGTCTCTCTCGGGAATATCGCCCCTGGTCTGAAGAAGCTTAAAGATGGGCGGTATCCTCAGGGCTCTCTTGTCGATCCTTGCCCGAAAACCGTCAGGAATGCTTCTCGGGATATTCTCGTAGAAGCCGCCTCCCGTGATGTGCGCAACGGACCTGACGTCTACCTTTTCCATGAGCTTCAGCATGGGCTTGACATAGATCCTGGTGGGCGTGAGAAGGGTCTCTCCCAGGCTCCTTCCGTCCAGTTCCGGAAGAGGAGTCCTGAGGTCCGCATTCTCAACGTCTAAGACCTTCCTTACCAGGGAGAATCCGTTGGAGTGAACTCCGGATGAAGGAAGTCCGATGACCACATCACCCTCCTTCATGGTATCCTTGTTGAGGATCCTGGACTTGTCTGCAACACCTACGGTGAAACCTGCCAGGTCGTACTCGTCCACAGGATAGAATCCGGGCATCTCAGCTGTCTCTCCGCCGATGAGCTCTGCTCCGGACTGCACACAGCCTTCTGCTACGCCGGACACGATCTCAGCGATACGCTCAGGATAATTTTTGCCGCAGGCGATGTAGTCCAGGAAGAACAGAGGCCTGGCTCCGCAGCAGATCACGTCGTTGACGCACATGGCCACGCAGTCGATGCCCACTGTGTCATGCTTATCCATGAGAAAGGCTATCTTGAGCTTGGTGCCCACTCCGTCGGTTCCGCTGACCAGAACAGGCCTGGTGATGCCTGTCATGTCCAGTTCAAAAAGTCCGCCGAAGCCTCCGATATCATCGGAATGATTCCCTGTCATGGTCCTTGCCACCAGGGGCTTCATGAGTTCCACAGCCTTATATCCCGCGGTGATGTCCACGCCGGACCGGGCGTAGCTTTCAGATCTTGATTTGTCGTTCATCGTTATCAACCCTTATCTTGATCAAATAATGTTTACCGGGGTTTCCGCAGTGCCGGTCCTCAGCGACCGGCAAGCTGCTGCGAAGCCGGAGCCTGGAACTGCAGCACGGGGAATAAGCATGAGCGGCTCCGGGAAACTATATTTGATTTGTTATTCTCTGCCGTCCCAGCAATAGGTGCAGAGTTTACATCTGTCGATCCCGATGGCTTCCAGAACACCCTCAAGGGACTGGAACTCCAGGGAATCGAAGTGGAATTTATCGCTTATGGCTTTTCTCAGTTTCTTGCCGCGCTCGGTCCTGCCGTCGGAATAATCCTCGGCATATTTCAGACCTTCCTCGCCCTCCAGCTCAACTATGACCCTCCTCGCCAAAAGCTCCATCTCATTCTTTGAAGATGAGAAGTTGAGATACTTGCATCCATAGATGATGGGAGGCGATGCAGATCTCATGTGGACCTCCTCGGCTCCGTTATCGTAAAGGAACTTAACGGTCTCCCTGATCTGGGTGCCGCGGACAATGGAGTCATCCACGAACAGAAGTTTTTTGCCTTCGATCAGTTCAGGAATCGGGATCTGCTTCATCCTTGCCACCTTGTTCCTGATGCTCTGCTCAGCGGGCATAAAGCTTCTGGGCCAGGTGGGAGTGTACTTGATGAAGGGTCTTGTGAAAGGAACGTGGCTGTAATTGGAATAGCCTATTGCGTGGGGCGTGCCCGAGTCGGGAACTCCGCAGACGGAGTCCAGTCTCTCAGTTATGCCCTCTTCCATGTCGTGCTTAGCCATGATCACGCCGTTTCTGTACCTCATAGCCTCCACGTTTACTCCCTCATAGTTGGAGTTGGGATATCCGTAGTAGGACCAGAGGAATGCGCAGATCCTCATCTTATCACCGGGCTCCTGAAGAACGGTAAGGCCGTCAGGAGTGATGCTTACGATCTCCCCGGGGCCCAGCTCCTTTACGTCCTCGTAGCCCAGTTTTTTGTACGCAAAAGACTCGAAGGACACACAGTATCCGTATTCGTTTCGCCCAATGAGGACAGGAAGTCTGCCCAGCTTGTCGCGGGCAGCCACGAGAGAGCCGTCATCCCTCAAGATCAGGATGGACATTGTGCCCTCGATCATCTCCATGGCATATTTGATGCCCTCGATCAGATCATCGGACTTCTCGCTCATGATTGTGGCCACCAGCTCCGTGGAGTTCACCTTGCCGCCGGTCATGGCGTTGAAGTGTCCGCCCCGCTTTAAGACGAAATCTATAAGTTCCTTCTCGTTTCGGATAAGCCCTACTGTGCATATGGCGTAGCACCCGTGGCTTCCGTTGATCAGAAGGGGCTGGGGATCAGAATCTGAGATGGCTCCGATCACGGAATTGCCCTTCATCTCGTTGAAGATATTCTCGAACTTGGTCCTGAAGGGAGAATTCTCGATATTATGGATCTCGCGCTGAAGGCCCTTGCCTTCACCGTCGTAGGCAGCCAGACCGCCGCGCCTGGTTCCCAGGTGTGAATGATAGTCAACGCCGAAAAACACGTCGTTCAGGGCGTCTCTTTTTGATACTACTCCGAAAAAGCCGCCCATTACTTAAAGAACATCTCCGAAAGGTCCATGGGCTGAATGTATTTGCCGTCCTTGTAGACTCTCATGTTGCCGGATGCGATCTCGTCGATGAGCATTACTTCGCCGTCAGCATCGTAGCCGAACTCAAACTTGATATCATAAAGGTCCAGGCCTTTTTCCTTCATGTCGTCGGCAACGATCCCGGTGATCTTCTGGGTCATTTCCTTGATATCATCGTACTGCTTCTCGGTCATGATGCCGAGAACAACGAGGCCGTCCTTGGTTACGAGGGGATCGCCCTTGGCGTCGTTCTTGAAGGTCATCTCAACGTATGCGGGAAGATCCGTACCTGGCTCGATGTACTCGCCGTATCTCTTGATGAAGCTTCCTACAGCCTTGTATCTGCAGATGACTTCCAGTCCGTGACCGAATACCTTTGCGGGAAGGACTTCCATGGTGGTATCCTCAAAGTTGGCCTTGACGAAATGGGTCCTGATGCCTGCAGCGTTGATCTTCCGGAAGAAATAGTCAGTCATTCTCAGGTTGACGTCGCCGACTCCCTCGATGGTGAGGCCGATTGAGTTCTCACCGGGATCGAACACGCCGTCTTTTCCGGTAACGTCATCCTTGAACTTTAAGAGATAGTTTCCGTTTTCAAGCTCAAATACGTTCTTTGTCTTGCCTGTGTAAACCAGTTTGTTAGCCATTGTCCGCTCCTTCTTTAAATATTCTGAATATAAAATGTGAACTAGTTTAATTCTTCTTCGATCCTGCGGTTCTTCTCCAGGACCTTGGCCCTGCCTGCTTCGCGTATGGATTCCAGTCTGGAAGCAAGCCCCTCATCGGTAAGAGCCAGCATCTCGCAGCAGAGAAGCGCAGCGTTGGCCGCTCCGTCTACAGCCACCGCAGCAACGGGAATGCCGCTGGGCATCTGGACCGTTGCAAGAAGTGCGTCCATTCCTCCAAGCCCTGCAGATCTGACAGGAACGCCGACTACCGGCAGCGTCGTGTATGCTGCAATCACACCTCCGAGATGGGCAGCCATGCCTGCGATGCTTATGATGGCGCCGAAGCCGTTTTCTCTGGCGCCTTTGGCAAATTCTGCCGCCTCTTCCGGTGTGCGGTGTGCGGAATAAACATGAACTTCGTAGGGAACTCCAAGCTCCTTCAGAACGTCCACAGCCTTTAAAGCCACGTCCTTGTCGCTGTCTGAACCCATTACAATGCCGACTTTTTTCATTCCGACCTCCTTCTATGACCGAATATCTTTGGTCTTCAGTTCCATTCTATATAATGGCAGATCAGTTTCAAACCCTTTCGAGATAAATTTCGGTGATATTTTTTGCACTATTTTTCGAACGTTCGATAAATGCCGAACTATTTATCGTTGCGTACGGTTTTCATACGCAAAACATCCAGCCCCTATCTCCCTGACTCCGCCAGTTTCTCACAGAACTCCTCGAACACCAGCACCTGATCGCTGGGCTGGAAATAGTACTCCTTGCCCTTGGTGTCATTCCCCGCGTAAATGAACATCCATGGACCGGAGCCTCCACACTCCAGATTCTCCTGACGTTTTACGACCTTGCCGTCCTTGATGATCTCCAGAAAGGTCTGCCACTCTTCGTCGGTAAGTTCGAAGTCGCCCTTCCTGACAGAGTATTCCTCGCTGAGCCATCCGTATTCTCCGGGATTCTCTCTCTTATCGTGGAAGAACATGTGCTTCCCATCCACCACATGGAACAGATATCTCTGATAACATGCGTTGAAGTTGATGTTCTCATAGGTGTAGTAGAATTCGTTTATGTCTTCAGCTTTGATGCCGTCGATCTTAATGGAGCCACCTTTCTCCCCTGTACCGGAACATCCAAACAAAAAAATGGCCGGAAGCAGCATCATGGTTATCAATGTTTTTTTCTTCATTTCGTCCTCCTTACTTGTTGTCTCCGCTCAGCCTGAGCTGTCCGCAGGCTGCATCTATATCTGACCCAAGCTCGCGGCGGACCGTTGCAGGGATGCCGTGCTTCTCCAGTTCATCTCTGAACTGGTAGGCAGTCCGCTCGCGGCCGGGTTCGAATTCCTTGCCTTTCACTCTGTTGAGAGGGATCAGGTTGACGTGGCAGAGCATCCCCTTGAGAAGAGCCGCCAGCTTCCTCAGGTGTTCATCGTCATCGTTGACTCCCCTGATCAGAGTGTATTCGAAGGTGACCCTGCGATGGGTCTTGTCCGTGTATCTTCTCACTGCTTCCATAAGATCCTTCAGGGGATAGGCCCTGTTCACCGGCATGAGAGCGGATCTCTCCCCGTCGGTGACCGCGTGAAGGGATATGGCCAGATTTACCTGGGGGAAGTCCGATCCGAACCTGTCGATCTTAGGTATCAGACCGCTGGTGGACACGGTGATGTTCCTCATACTAAGACCCTTTCCCTTCGGGTCGTTAAGAATATTCAAAAAAGCCGAAAGACTTTCATAATTGTCCATCGGCTCCCCTATTCCCATCACTACCACGTGTGAGATCTTTTCATTTGTTTCGTTTTCGATAGCCAGGATCTGACCGTACATCTCCCCTGCAGTCAGGGATCTCTCAAGCCCGTTCATGCCTGAGGCGCAGAAAACACAGCCCATCCTGCACCCGGCCTGAGAGGAGATGCATACTGAATTGCCGTACTTATACTTCATAAAAACGGTCTCGACTCTCACTCCGTCTTCCATTTCCATGAGGCATTTCACGGTCCCGTCCTGTGATGAGGTCTGGGATCTGACCACCCTGGGGACCGCGGCATATATCCCGTCTTTCTCAAAGGCGTCCCTCACCTTCCGGGGAACTCCGCCCATAAGGCTCAGGTCCGTAACGCCCTTGGATATCCATTTGAATATCTGATCCGCCCTGTATTCCTCAAGTCCCAGAAGACTCATCTCGTTTCTCATTTCTTCAGATGTGAGATTCAGTAGATTCATAAGGCCCCGATTCTTAAAATATGCTGCTTCGGCTTGTTAAAGCTCTATTTCTTCTCCCGGCTTTACTATCATCGCATCCGGTGCCAGGCTGGCAAATGTAAGAGCGTTCTTAAGACTGTAGTCCCTGCCGGGGTCCGAGTGAACCGGAACGCTGTGAGCGGCTCCGATGATCCGGGCACATTCCGCAGCTTCCTCAGGTCCCATGTTGTAATAACCGTCGCATGGAAGAAATGCGTAACTAAGATTTCTGTCATTCAGATCAGCCATTTCAGGGATCTTGTCGGTGTCCCCTGCGAAATAAAGCTGGATGCCCTCTATGGTCACGATATAGCCCACGCAGTCCTTGGGATCGTGATTTTTGTTTGAAGCCTTCACCGCTTCCACGAAGATCCCGTTCACGTCGAAATTGTTGTATCTTCCGCCCTCCAGGGCCTCCTTATTCTGGATGACCACACAGTTGCTCTTCTGAGCGCACTTCTTTATCTGATTGTGGTCATTATGCTGGTGAGTCACAAGGATAAGGTCCGCAGGGATATCGTAATCTGCTCCTGCGTAGGGGTCAACATAGCATACCGTGCCCTTAGCCCCGATGATGCGGAAGCTGTTCCTTCCCATATACAAAAGTTTTGCCATGGTGCTTCCTCCTTCCTGTATTTTACTTACGGACAGCCGGGCGCAAAACATCCGTGCCCGGACTCTGTCCTCTATTAGTTGTTTTTGACGACCTTGATGCCGGTCTTGTGACCGTTCAGATCGTATGAATCCTCAAGCCCGGCCTGTTCTGTAAGGCTTAAGGCCAGAGTCTCATCCATAATGTAGTCCCTGTGGATGTTCACAGCATTCAGGATGTCGGGATCGGCATCGATGAAGATATGGATGTTGTCCATCATCTCAAGATCCTGAGCCTTGCGGATCTGCTGGACCTTGGAGATCAGTTCTCTTGCGAATCCCTCGTCTATAAGCTCCTGATCGAGAGATGTATCAAGGATGGCGAACACATTGTTTTCCATGGCCACGGAGAACCCCTCCCTGGCTTCGATCCTGATGTCGAGAAGATCCTTGTTTACCATATAATTATTACCGTCAAGGTCTATCTCCACCTCGCCTTTTGATTCGATCTCGGAGATGAAAGCCTTGGGATCCGCGGTTGCAATGTAATTTCCGAAGGCTTTGACCTGCTTTCCGAAGTAAGGTCCGGCCTGGCGGAAGTTGGGTTTCAGACTGAAGTTCATAAATTTGTCAAGATCGCTGTCGAACCTGACTTCCTTAACATTCAGTTCTTCTATGATAAGGGGCGTAAGGTCTGAGATCAGTTCTTCGTACTTGCCGTCCACAAGAACTTCTCTCAAGGGCTGACGTACCTTGATCCTCTCCTTCTCTCTGATGCCTCTTCCGAGAGAAACCAGAGTCCTGACGAGATCCATTCTCTCTTCCACGTCTTTTGCGATCAGAGACTCGTCTGCCTTGGGGAAGTATGCGGTGTGCACAGACTCCTCCCCTGTCAGATTTGTGTAGATCTCATCGGAGATAAAGGGAGCAAGCGGAGCCATGAGCTTGGCCACTCCAACCAGCACTTCATAGGTGGTGGCATAGGCTGCCTTCTTGGAATCCGTAAGGTCTGTGGTGAAGAATCTGCGCCTTGCGCGCCTGATATACCAGTTGGAAAGATCTTCATCTACAAAATCTGTAATGGCCTTTACAGTCTTCATGTGATCGTAATCATCCATGAATTCCGTCACGTCCCTGATCAGGCTGTTGTACTTGCTCAGTATCCACCTGTCAAGTTCGGGTCTGTCACCGTAGGGGACATCGAACTCTCTGGGGTCGATCCCGTCTATGTTGGCATAGAGCACGAAGAAGTTATAGATGTTCCTGAGTGTCCCGAAGAACTTAGAGGCGACGTCCTTAAGGCCTTCTTCGTCGAACCTGGTAGGCTGCCATGCGGGAGAAACTCCGAGCAGATACCATCTGGCTGCGTCTGCGCCGTACTTGTCCAGCATCTCGAAAGGAGAGACGGTGTTCCCTTTGTGCTTGGACATCTTCTTTCCTTCTTTGTCCAGGATCAGGTCGTTTACAAGCACGTTCCTGTACGGAGCCTTGCCGGTCACGATGGTAGAGACCGCCATGAGGGAGTAGAACCATCCTCTTGTCTGGTCGATGCCCTCACAGATGAAGTCTGCCGGGAAAAGTTCATCAAAGTCATCCTTATGCTCGAACGGATAGTGCCACTGCGCAAAAGGCATGGAACCGGAGTCGAACCAGCAGTCCATTACATCCGGCACTC
Organism: uncultured Peptostreptococcaceae bacterium; assembly: GCA_905235115.1. Taxonomy (GTDB): domain Bacteria; phylum Bacillota; class Clostridia; order Peptostreptococcales; family Anaerovoracaceae; genus RUG754. The sequence continues at coordinate 15,421 of CAJOKT010000001.1, read as the reverse complement.
TGTGCATCACCTTGCCGCACTTGGGGCATGTGATGGTGACCTCGTCCACATAGGGACGATGCAGTTCTATGGTCTCGTCAATATTCTCGTTGACCTTCTCCACCAGTTCCTTTCTGGAACCGATGCACTCCAGATGTCCGCATTCGCACTGCCAGACCGGAAGGGGAGTTCCCCAGTATCTGGACCTTGAGATCGCCCAGTCCTTCACCTCTTCCAGCCAGTTGCCGAAGCGCTTCTCTCCAATATAATCAGGATGCCAGCTTACGGTCTTGTTGTTTGCCACCAGCTGATCCTTAAGCTTGGACATGGCGATGTACCAGGACTTCTTGGCGTAGTATACCAGCGGAGTATCGCATCTCCAGCAGTGGGGATAGTTGTGCTCGATCTTCTCTTTCTTGTAGATCTTGTCGCCCAGATACCTGATGATCTCGATGTCCAGACCCTCTTCCATGACGAAGCGGCCTTCCCAGGGAGATGTGGTGAATTCACCTTTCTCGTTTACAGGCTGAAGCACGGGAAGCCCGTACTTTACCCCGCAGTTGTAGTCGTCTTCACCGAAGGCCGGAGCCGTGTGAACGATCCCCGTGCCGTCCTCGATAGAGACGTAATCCATGCAGGTAACATAGAAAGCCTTCTTATTGGCGGGCACTTCCACGAAGGGGATAAGCTGTTCATACTCCCAGTACTCCATGTCCCTTCCCTTCAGTTCCTGAAGGACTTCATACTCTTCTGATCCCAGTACCCCGGAGGCGAGATTCTTTGCGAGATAGAAGATGTTGCCCTCATCCTTGCCGGACTTCATCAGGACCTTGACGTAGTCGATGTCAGGTCCCACGGTCAGAGCCACGTTGGACAGAAGAGTCCAGGGCGTTGTGGTCCAGGCCAGGAAGTATTCGTTTTCGGTGTCCTTCTTCCTGAACTTGCAGGTGAGAGTGTTTACCTTCACCATCTTATATCCCTGAGCTACCTCGTGAGAAGCCAGGCCTGTCCCGCATCTGGGGCAGTAAGGAAGGATCTTGTATCCCTCATATACCAGCCCTTTGTCGAAGGCCTGTTTCATGACCCACCAGCCGGTCTCGATATAGTCGTTCTTATATGTGATGTAGGGATCGTCCATGTCAGCCATGTAAGCCATGCGGTCTGACATCTCGGTCCACATTTCCGTATATGTGAAGACTGACTCGCGGCACTTCTCGTTGAATTCCCTGATGCCGTATGCCTCGATGTCCTGCTTGCCGTTGAATCCCAGCTGCTTCTCCACTTCGATCTCCACAGGAAGTCCGTGAGTGTCCCAGCCGCCCTTTCTCTTGACTTGGAAGCCCTGCATGGTCTTGTAACGGTTAACAGAGTCCTTCAGAGTCCTTGCTATCATGTGATGGATGCCCGGCTTGCCATTGGCTGTGGGGGGTCCTTCGTAAAAAACGAACTGGGGGCAGCCCTCCCGCTGCTCCACGCATCTGTGCAGCAGGTCGATCCTTTTCCATCCGGCGACCTGCTCGTTCTGTACGTCCTTTACAGGAGCGTCTTTCAGATCATTGAACATGAATGGTTCCTTTCAAATGGTTAATAACGTAAAAAAGTCCCTAATTGCATAGGGACCGCAAAAAGTGCTTCCCTATTCCTCATCCCTCTTATAGGTGATCAGATCCTCGTTTATCTCATTGGCTGCGATGGATACGGGTCTGTTCACTCCGCAATCCGTAAGCGCAGGCTTGCCGTCGATGATGTCGCGGGCCCTCTTCGCCGCAAGGATGGCCAGAGTGTATCTGGAATCAGCTTTCTTTCTGATCTCGTTGATAGATGGATATAACATTTATTCTTCCTCCGTTTCCGTTGAATATTCTTCGACAAGTTCCTCCGGGGTCACATTCACTCTGGAATGCTCCGCCAGGATTATGGCCTTGACTCTGTTCACAGCCTCGTCCAGATCGTCGTTCACCACCAGGTAATCATAGCTTTTCACGTAAGCCATTTCCGAAAGGGCCTTGCTGAGTCTCAGTTCTATTTTTTCTTTTGTTTCGGTGCCCCTGCTCTCCAGTCTCCTTCTCAGTTCCTTCATTGAAGGCGGGACCAGAAAAACGAAGACTCCGTCGGGGTAATTCTCCCTTATCTGCAGCGCTCCCTGAACGTCGATGTCCAGAAGGATGTCCGTTCCTGCGCTGAGTCTCTCCAGTACAGGACCCTTTGGCGTGCCGTATCTGTTTCCGAAGACCTCTGCATTCTCAAGAAGTCCCCCCTCTGCCACTGCCATGAGGAAGGTATCCTCATCCACGAAGTAGTAGTGAACTCCATCCACTTCCCCTTCTCTGGGCTGCCGGGTCGTCATCGACACTGAGAATTCAAGTCCGGTCTCATCGATGATCCTGTTGCAGATGGTGCCCTTTCCTGCTCCGGAGGGCCCCGAGATTATAAAAAGTTTCCCCTTGTCTTTTTTGATTTTCATAATTGCCAGACCTTATTTATACTGCATCTATTCAAACTAATATTCTACCACAGACAGACGGTCTATTCAAGGGGCCGGACCTTTCCGTGCAGCGTTTTTTGCGCCGCATCAGAAGATGCCTGTGGGAGTTCTCTTGTCTATGACCTCATTGGGTATCGGTATCTTGTTCTCATCCCTTACGGCCCACCAGACTCTGTTGAATACTATTCCTATGAGTATCACCCATCCTACTGCCCAGAGCCAGATCAGGAGACCTACGACGCCGGCCAGAGATCCGTAAAGAATGTCATAGTTCACATTGTATCTCATGTAAATGTTGTACACCGCGGTCACCACGATTATCCCCACCGATGTGACAAGAGTACCGGGGACCACCTGCCTGTATGGCAGTCTGAGTGACGGCAGCGAGTAGAACAGGACCGATATAACAAGGTACAGAAGACCCAGGGCCACCAGCCACCTGAGTGCCATCCATACTATCCCTATGGCCTCCGTCAACTCATTTTTCTCGAAAAGTGCCTCAAGAAGCACAGGACCGTATATCAGGATCACAAGGGAAATGCCCAGAGACGCGATGGTCACCAGAACTATCACCATGGCGCGGCCCCTTTCCCTCACGTAGCCCTTTCCCAGCATCCTTCCGTCGAAAAACGTATAGTTTATGATCCTCATCAGGTTATACTCTGCTCTGGATGCGGCCCAGACTGAGATCACTGCCAGGATCACGTTGTTGACTCCTGAGGGATAATAGTCAAAGAAGCCCTTTATGAGGTCGATGCCCTCCCCCGAAATATTCAGGTCCAGCCATTTCTCAATGGCGTCCAGGGAAAGGGAAAACAGTCCCATGATTTCCGACAGCAGTATAAACATGGGCAATGCGCTCAAAAAAAGGAAATACGCGATGCCTGCGGCAGACCCTTGAAAGTAAGGGTCGCCGAAGAACTCATATACCTCTTTTGCTGCTTTCTTCAGTTGTTTTGCAAAGTGTTTGAACTCAAACTGCTCCAAGTCTTGCTTTCCTCTTCCAGATGCTTCTCAAGCTGCTCCAGAGCTTTTGCTCTGTGGCTGATCTTATTCTTTACCTCAGGTCCCATGACGCCGAAGGTCTCATCATATCCGTCGGGAATGAATACCGGGTCATATCCGAAGCCATTGTCTCCCACGGGTTCCTCCGCAATGTGTCCGAAACACTGTCCGTTGGATGTGACCGTCCTTCCGTCCGGGTAGCATACAGTTATGACCGTGGTAAAATGAGCCTTCCGCTCATCTCCCGTCATGCCTTTCATGAGGCTGAGGAGCTTCTCGTAATTTCTCCTGGAATCACCGTCCGCTCCGCCGAACCTGGCGGAATATACTCCTGGAGCTCCGTCCAACGAATCCACGGAAAGTCCTGAATCGTCTGCCATGGTGGGCAATCCCGTCATGAGCATGATCTCATGAGCCTTCTTGTACGAATTCTCCTCGAATGTGGTCCCGTCCTCCACCACGTCGAAGTCGTGGGGAACGCCGGCCTCATCTCTGGTGATCACTCTGAGACCCAGACGTTTTGCTATTTTATCAAATTCTCTGAGCTTACCCGGATTGTGGGTAGCCAGTACGAATGTCTCACTCAAGGTTCTGCCTCTCATTAAAAGTATCTACAGATAAGAAATTATATCATAAAGTGTGGAATAATACCAAATCTATTTTAAATCGATCCAAAACGTAAAAAAAGAGCACATCGGCGCCCAAGGAGCGCGGACATGCTCACAAAGTTAATTGAGAGATCAGTATATGCAGTAGGCGTCGTAATTCTCGCCCATGTAGACGAAAACGTTGTCACCCATCTCGATCTTCTCATCGAAGGTCAGATTGGGCACCAGAAGCTTCAGAGAAGTGCGCTTCAGACCCTTTAAGAGCTTGCCTTCTGCGGTGGGGTTATCGCGGAAAGCGATGATCTCATTCTTAAGATCGGGGATCCCGGTCTCTTTTGCAAAGTTGTCCGCAAAACTATCCAGCGGAGCATACACAATGTTATCCGGATTCTTAAACCAATTTACGTTCAATTCCTTATCCTGCCTTTCTGTTGAACAAAAAACAACGGGATCAAACGCTTTTCATCAGTATCAGTTTACGCAATCCGGCTCATTATTGCAAGAGGATCCAAGAACTTACTTCCCCTCTTTCTCCATTTCGGAGAGAAGATCCAGCACCTCGTGGGCAGCCACGTTTCCCTCGCCCACTGCCTTGGTGATCTGATATGGTCTTCCCGTGCAGTCTCCGCAGGCGAAGCATCCCCTGATGTTGGTGCGGCACTGTCTGTCCACCTTGATGTGGGGTCCGTCCAGTTCGAGTCCGCGCAAAAGATTGGCAGGCGCCACCGAATTTCTCAGAATGAACACCCCGTCCACCGGGATCTCGGTCCCGTCTGTCCTGGTGATGCCTTCCACTCTCATTCCTCCCCTGATCTCCTTTATGGGCTTATCCTGAAGCTCAACGTTCACGGGCATTTCAGCGGCCCCATCCTTGAATCCCTTGAAATAGTAGACTTTGGAGGCCAGTCCCGCCAGGTAATTCACCTCGTGTTCGTAGCTCTGATCTCCGATAAATGCCGCAACTGTCTTGCCCCTGTACAGGAAGCCATCGCATGTAGCGCAGTAGCTCACGCCCTTTCCAAGAAAATCGTCCTCTCCGGGGAACCCCTTGGCGGATACCGCTCCCGTAGCCAGTATCATGGTCTTTGACTCGAAGATATCATTTCCTGCCAGAGCCATGAAACCCTTGCCTGTGTATGAGATCTGTGTAACCACCTGATCGGTGATCTCGATTTTCATTTCCTGAGCCTGTTTCATGAAGATCCCGTTCAGTTCCTCTCCGGATATCATTGGCACTCCGGGATAATTAGCGATCTTTTCCGAGATCCTGACCTTGCGGCTCATGTCACTTTGGCCGAACCAGAGGAATTCCTTATTGTGAAGTTTAAGGTTCAGAGCCGCTGAAAGTCCCGCAGGACCCGAGCCTATAATGATGCAGTCGTATTTCATGGTTTCTCCTGTTTTTTGCTGTGTCACGTCATATGCAGCAGATGAGCGGCAGTCCGTATCCGCCTCCGCAGCACAAGCTCATAAGAAGCAGCGTTGCTGCGGTCTGAGCGCAGTAGTTGGGCATCTGCATAGAGGGATTGCCTCCGTATCCGGCCGAACGCTGCTGATACCTTCCCTCTCCGCCTGTGATAGCTGTATAAAGCTGCCTGAAGGCAAAGTTGGACGGCTCGAAGCTGCATGCGATATTGGCATGCTCCTTGGCTATGACCACATTGCCCAGGCGGTAATTCGCCATAGCGCTGTAGTAATACCATAGACCTTTCCTTCTGTCAGAGGAAATCTGGTTCAAAACATTGAGACCCTCTCTGTAATAACCGCTTTGTATGTAGCTGGCGGCGGACCTTAAATACTGATCATCCTGACTTGTCTGCTCCCGTTGGGTGCGCTGATCTCCGAACCCGAAGGGATCGTACTGATACTGTGCTCCGAACTCCTGAGCGTTGGCTTTGCCGTCCATGATGGTCTTATAGGCCTGCTGCACTTCCTTGAACCGCTCCTCATATTCCGCCTGGCGGGGGTTCCCCACGTTGGCGTCCGGATGATATTTACGGCTCAGGGTCCTGTATGCTTTTTTTATCTCATCTTCCGAAGCATCGGGGCTCACCCCGAGCACTTTGTAAGGGTCCATATGTTACTTATCCCTTTCCTTTATTCTCGCTTCCTGCCTCTTTTCCTGACAGTTCTTAAATCTCACCCATATCCCCGAATACAGGATGTTTCTCAGAACCTCCACATTCTCAATGAGGGGCAGTTTTTCGAAAGCGTCCGTGCACTCGCTGATCATCAGCATGAGGATATTTACCACATCCTCGTCGAATTTATCATAATTACCGGTTTTTTACCTCTTGGTATTCTGCCGTAAAAGGATTGAAACTTCCCTTTTCAAGATCTTTTTCGATGTCCTCGTAGGCATCAAGAATATATATGAACTTCCCAAGGAAAAAGCCCACCTTGAAGAGATCGTCCCTGAAGATATCATCCTTACAGCAAAATATCTCACCCATGATCTCCCCGAAGGCGTTGGCGCACTTATCGATAGGCTGCTCACCTGCGCTCTCCACGATCCTGAGCATGTCCAGGTTATTCTCGATCCTGGCACACTTTTCGGGATACGCTTCCTTCACCCTTAAAGCCTTGCGTTTAAGGGCGTTCTTCTCCGTCCAGCCCCTGGCACCATGATCATCCAGCCAGTCATCCACACCCTTGTAATATGAGAGAAAGATGGTCATGTCCGCGCAGTACCTGCTGAACTCGTTCCTCTTCTCAGGGTGCTTCTTCGCAGGATGCAGCAGACACTTGGCCTCAAAGTCGCAGTCTTCCTTATCATAAAGGTCCGACAGGAGCATGGCAAGAAAGGTCATGTCATAGTTCAGTGTCATCCTCCCCGTAAGGCCGTAGCTCTCCTTCAGAGCATGGCATATACCACAGTAGTAGCTGCGGTAAAGTTCAAAATCCTTTATCTTAAGTTCCGGTTTGTTTACCAATACGTATCCAAACATATCTTTTCCTCGTTCGATATCAAATTACATATAATCTAACACGAAATCAATGGCTTTGTGTGTAAATTATGTGTACTTTTAACTTAAAAACTGCCCGATTGTCTATCGGGCAGCAAAAAATTATGTTCGGATGCCGGCTACAGCATAACCAGTATCTTTGCGGTTATGACTACGCATACCAGTGCAATGGGATAGGTCACCGCATAGGCAGCGGCCACATCGTCCGTACCTGCTGTGGCGATCAGGGTCCCGAGAGCCGGCGTGCTTGTCATTCCTCCGGTAATGGATCCGAGGGAGTTGAGAAGATCGATCTTGAACACCTTGGTCGCCAGGAAGTATCCGACTATCATGGGCACCGTGGTGATCACGATACCGTATATGAAGTATGACAGCCTGATGTTGTTCATGAAGTTCACTCCGCCGGGAACTCCTGCTCCTATAAGGAACAGGACCAGTCCAAGCTCTCTCATGAAGTTCAGGGTCTGCTTGTCGATCCTGAGGTCCAGGGGCCCCAGGTGTCCGAAATGACCGATGATCAGTCCTGCCAGCAGGCATCCGCCTGAATTGCCCAGAGAGAAGTTAAGTCCCGGGATCTTGAAAGCCCCTATGATGCAGCCCAGCGCGATGGCCATGAAGAACGGGAAGAATCCGAAGGATTCCACCTTCCTCACTTCTCTCTTTATCTCCACGCCTCTGACTGCGTTTACTGCTGCAAGCTTCTCCCTCTCCTCAGCCATATTGACTTTGAGGATCTTAGGCATGATCTGGACGAAGAATACAACGCCAAGCACTCCGTATAGATAAGCTATGCCGTACCCCGCTGTGACCAGATCCTCAGCTCCCGCAGCTGCTTCTTTTGCGGCGGAAAGCCCTGGGGTGCTGGTGAGGGCTCCCGTCATGATGCCTACAGCCATGGCAGGCTCCAGATTGCTGTCCGCCTTTATGAACGCAAAGGTGAGCAGGCATCCCATGCCGATGATGATCAGTCCCATGTAGATGTATGAAATGGTAGCCTTGTTGAATGACCTGAAAAATCTGGGTCCCGCTATGAGCCCAACTGCTGACACAAACAGTGCGGTCCCGATGTTGGACAGCATACTGAACCTGGACTTGACAGCATCATCAAAAAGGGTTATCACGGTCTCTCCCACCTGGAAGTCGGGATACTTGCTGACTATGATGCCGTAGACTATGGCCGTAAGCAGCACTCCCGCTGTCCCCAGAGATATTCCTTTGATGTTTATGGCACCCACCAGATATCCGATGGCTGCGATGGCAAAGGCAACAAATACGATGGAAAAAATGCTGCCCATTACTCCGCCAAAATAAAACATGATGATCCTCCCGGTGATCGATCATTCACCGTACTCTCTTGCCAGTTTTGCTCCATAGTGAAGAGCATTAAGGTTGGATTCCTCCGTTCCCCTGGGAACATGGTTGAGAACGGCGTGTTCCACCGCATCCCAGTCTGCCACATGGAGGATCGCATTGATCACTCCGCAGGAGATGATGTTAGCTGACATCTTGTTCCTGATGACTTCCGCTGCGGCGTCAAGGATGGGAAGACTGAAGACTTTATGAGCCTTCTTTGTCTCCTCGGGTACCTCGATGGATGAATCCACAACTATGATCGTGCCGTCCTTTATGTAAGGAAGATACTTATCAAAGGACTGCTGTGTCAGTGAAAGGAGCAGATCCGGTAATTTGACCTTTGTATAGTGGATCTTCGAGTCAGAGATGATGGTCTCAGCCTTGGAAGAGCCTCCTCTGGCTTCCGGTCCGTAGGACTGGCACTGAGCTACCTGTTTGCCGTCCTCAAAAGCTGCCTCGGCCAGAATGATGGTCCCCATGATCACGCCCTGTCCGCCAGATCCTGACATTCTTACTTCTATTCTTGACATTATTTGTTACCTCCGGCTCTTTCGATCAGATCCATGTACATATCTGTGTACTCTTCTTTATCGTTTGACTCGTAAAACTTGCCGATCAGTGTCTTGCCTTCCAGTTTCTCGGGAGGAAGTTTCTCTGCGGCCTTGACGTCCACAAAGTTGTCCTTCTGCCAGTTCAGCATCTTGACGGAGTCGCCCTTCTTGTTCTTTCTTCCGTAGTATGTAGGACAAACTGAAACGCCGTCGATGACGGAGAAGCCGTGATGTCTGATCCCCGCCTCGATGAGCTTGATGGCCTGCTGTGCATGGTATGCAGAACATCTGCCGGTGAATGTGGCGCCTGCAGCCTCAGCCAGCTTAGGAATGTCGAAGTCATAGTCGATGTTTCCGTAGGGAGCGGTGGTCCCCTTCTCCATGTGAGGAGTGGTGGGAGAATACTGTCCGCCGGTCATGCCGTAGATGGAGTTGTTGAATACCACGACCGTAAGGTCTATGTTTCTTCTTGCCGCATGGATCAGGTGGTTCCCGCCGATGGCTGTGGCATCTCCGTCTCCGGTGATCACGATCACGTTAAGCTCCGGGTTGGCCAGCTTGACGCCTGTGGCGAAAGCGATCGCACGGCCGTGAGTGGTGTGCAGCGTGTTGTAATTCATGTATCCTGCGGCTCTCGAAGAGCATCCGATACCGGATACGATGACGACCTTATCGGGATTCAGTCCGCAGTTTTCTATTGCCTGTGCCACGTCCCTCATGAGGATCCCGTGGCCGCAGCCCGGGCACCAGATATGGGGAAGTCTGTTCACACGCATGGTGTTTTCTATGAGTTTGCTCGGCATATCAATACACCTCCTTGATCTTATCAAGTATCTCGTCGGGAGTGATGGTGGTGCCGTCTATCTTTCCCAGATGAGTGACAGGAACGGCTCCTTCCACTATTCTCTGGACTTCCAGGATCATCTGACCGTCATTGTGCTCTGCGACGACGATATGTCTGAGGTGTCTGTTTTGCTTCAGGATCTTCTGAAGAGCGCCCTCAGGGAAGGGCCAGACCGTAATGGGTCTGAACATGCCCAGTTTGACTGAATCGTACTGGTGAGAGATATCCATGGCGCCTTCCACAGCTCTCGCTGTTCCCCCGAAGCAGATCAGAAGGACTTCGCAGTCCTCGGTATCCACTTCCTCCCACTTCTCGATCCTGTCTCTTCTCTTGGTGATCTTGTCCAGAAGTCTTCTCTCCTGAGAATCCGTGACATCGGAATCATTGGTTGGGAATCCGTCCAGATTGTGGAAAAGACCTGTTACGTTGAAGTGGTCTCCCACTCCGAAGGGAGCGTACTCAGGAACGTAGTTTCCTTCCTGTACGGCATACGCCAGTGTTCCGTTGAACTCTCTGTCAACCCTTCTGTTGGAGATGGTCAGTTCCTCGGGAGGAATGAGTTCGCACCCCTCTCTCAGGTGTCCCACGATCTCGTCCATGAGGAAGATCACGGGAACTCTGAATCTTTCAGCCATGTTGAAGGCTCTGACCGTCTCATTGTAGCACTCCTGCACCGATGAGGGTGAGATCACGATGACCGGGTGATCTCCGTGGGTGCCCCACTTTGACTGCATCAGGTCCCCCTGTGATGGGGACGTGGGAAGCCCCGTGGAAGGGCCTTCACGCTGAACGTCAACGATGACGATGGGGATCTCCGCGATGGCCGCGTAGCCTATATTCTCCTGCTTAAGGGAGAATCCCGGTCCGGATGTGGCAGTCATTGCCTTGAGTCCTGCCATGGATGCTCCGAGAGCAGCTGCGATCCCGCCGATCTCGTCCTCCATCTGTATGAATTTACCGCCCACCTGAGGAAGTCTTAAGGCAGATCTCTCAGCGATCTCTGTTGAAGGAGTGATGGGATAACCGGAATAAAATCTCATACCGGCTGCAATTCCTCCCTCTACTACAGCTTCATTTCCCTGTAATACCTGGAATCTCTTTTCTGCCATTACTCATCCACCTCCTCATCGAGCCAAATAGCGTAATCCGGGCATCTCAGTTCACAGAGACCGCAAAGAATGCAGTTCTCAGGGTTCCTGACGACGATCTTTTCCTTCTCTACCGCAAGAACCTCTTTGGGACAAAAAGCCACACAGATGCCGCAACCCTTACACCATTTCGGATAAGTGACCAATTTCTTCTTAGTTGCCATTTTTCACCTCGTGTTTTCCACAACATATTGTGCATCGGACGGTTGTTATGACCATCCAGATTCACTATAGCACCCCCATTTTTTATTTCAATATGTTTTTAAATTTAGAACATTTTTAGAACAAAAAGTTCATCAAGATAAAGAAAACCTCCGAAAAAAAACTTTTCCGGAGGCTGTGTTATCAGTATTTATACTATACCGGCAACTCTATTTCATCTTCAAGCCTGGGATCGTTCACATGGCTGAATTCTTCTTTTATCCTTTTCAGGTGTTCAGGCTCTGTCATAAGATCCACAGCAGTGATCACGAAACCCTTGACGAAGTCCATGCAGTTCTTCACTGCCTGATCAGTTCCTGTCCTTCTGGCGAATTCAGGGGTGTGCGGCTTGTAGACCGCATCATCTCCCGGAGCTGACAGGCTGGTGGTGGTCTGGATGGCCGGGCAGCAGTAGCTGACATCTCCTATGTCGGAACTTCCCGGGACCGGTGTCCTTCCGAGATCCGCGAACTTGTGACCGGTATACTTCTCCATGTTTCCAGCCATCAGATCAGAGAGATAAAGGTTGGAGCATACGTCTCTGAAGTCTTCCTCGGCATCCTGGATCTTCAACGTGCAGCCCGTGGCTCTTGCGGCGCCCTCGGCGCAGGCATAGACCTTTTCGGCCAGTTCCATGGCGTAGCTGAATCTGGAAGCCCTGGTATAGAAGAGGGCTCTGGTATAATCCGGAATGATATTGGGAGCCTTGCCTCCGTCCTGGATGATCCCGTGGATCCTGGCGTCAGACCTGGTCTGCTGTCTCAGAAGTCCCACTCCGACGAAGAGCTGTATCATCGCGTCCAGAGCGTTGATGCCGTCCTCCGGAGCTGCCGCAGCGTGAGCAGACTTTCCGAAGAACTCTATCTGAAAGCATTTGATGGCCGAGAAATTCAGGGATGTGGCGTCCTTGTATGCAGGATGCGACATCATGGCTACGTCCAGCTCATCAAAGGCGTGTTTTCTGGACATCTCCACCTTGGCGCCTGCTGTTTCTTCCGCAGGTGTGCCTATGACCTGGATCTCGGCGCCGAACTCGTCTGCAAATTCTCTCATGGCGATCCCAGCCCCCACGCTCATTGTACAGATCAGATTGTGGCCACAGGCGTGTCCCAGTTCGGGGAGAGCATCGTACTCAGCCAGCATGCCTATCTTCGGGCCGGGTCTTTTGCCCATATATACTGCCTTATAGGCTGTGGGTATGCCGCAGAAGCCCTCCTCCACTTCGAAGCCGTACTTTCTGAGAAGGTCCGTCTGCCATTTCAGCGCCTTGAACTCCTGATTGCCCAGTTCAGGATTATCATGGATGTCCAGAGCCAGTTTTTTGAGCTCAGGTTCCAGTCCCTCAACTATTTCGTCGATCCTTTTAAGAAGCTTATCGTCCATTGATCTTCACCTCACTGCATGTCGCATATCGTTTTAAGTATGACGCTTGCAGACTTCTCCGCTGCCTTCTTCTCGAAGGCATCGTATGAATCTTCCGCCTTGTTGTCCGCCAGATCCGAGATGCACCTTATCACCGCAAAAGGAACCTGATTGACGCAGCAGGTCTGGGCGACAGCGCACCCCTCCATCTCCACCGCCAGAGCCTCGGGAAATCTCTTCTTGAGCTTTTTCTTCTGTTCTCTTGAAGTGATGAACTGATCTCCGGTTATAATGGCTCCTGAAATGGGTCCCTCCGCACTCTGACATATAAGCTCCGTCAGTCTCTCGTCTGTTCTGAACCATACCTGATTTGGGAAGCAAAACTCCAGCTGGTGGGGATCCACATCGTGGAAGGTGAGCTTATCCGCCACCACCAGATCCATCTGTTTTACTGAAGGATCCATGCTGCCTGCAACTCCTGTGAAAAGGATGCAGTCAGGTCTGAAATGATCGATCATGATCTGGGTGAAAAGCGCAGCATTGACCTTGCTCACCCCGCACGTGGCAAGCACAGCCTTCCTGTCATGTATGTAACCTCTTGTAAAGGTCATGCCTGCAATGACCGAGACCTCTGTGCCGGTCATCTCTTTAAGTATGATATCGCTTTCGACCTCCAGAGCCGAAAGGATCCCTGTCATTCTGCTGTCTGCCATCAGTCAGTCCTCTGTATCACATCTCTGCCATGTCCTTTTCAAGAATGGACTTGGCATATCCTGTGGCCCTGGCCACTGCGCCTTCTTCAAAGGGAACGGCCAGATTGGCAAGTTTCAGTATCTCAAGATAGCTTCTGCTTCCTCCCACGTCCGTAAGGGCAAGATAGTCCTTCCAGGCGTTGACTGGGTCATCGGCATATTTCTTCTTGAATTCCATGGCACCCATGGTGGTCAGAGTATAGTTTATGTAGTAGAAGGGATAGAGGTAGATGTGAAGCTTATGATACCAGTATCCGCCCCTCTCCATGAACTCATCGTCCTCATAGGTCCTCCAGGGCATATACTTTTCTTCCAGCTTGTGCCACTCGTAGGTCCTCTCCTTCGGTGTCAGTTCCGGATGTGCGTAACAGATGTGCTGGAACTCGTCCACAGCAACTCCGAAGGGAACGAAGGTGATGGCCTCCTGAAGGTGTGCAAAACGATACTTATCCGCGTCGTCACCGAAGAATCTCTCCGCATATCCGTAGGTGAACTGCTCCATGGACATGGAGTGGATCTCCGCAATATCCGTGGATGAGAAATAGTATGTCTCCACAGGCTGCCTGCGGCAGGCTCTGAACCCTGCGAAGGCGTGGCCCAGCTCGTGAGTGAGCACCTGCATGTCGAAGATGGTCTGATTAAAGCAGGAGAACACGAAAGGTGCGCTGAGGGACGGAAGAAGTGTCATGTAGCCTGTGGAAGCCTTGCCCGGCTTGTTCTTCAGATCCATGAGCTCGTGGTCGATCATGAAATCGATGAATTCAGCCGTCTCCGGACTGAGCTCGTGGTACATCTTCCTTGCCTCTGCGATCATGAAGTCGTCGTCTCCGATGGGCGTGGCATTGCCGTCCGGGAATACCCTCTTTTCATCGAAGACCATGACTTTTTCGATGCCAAGTCTCTTTGCCTGTGCCTCGTAAAGCTTCTGGCAGAAGGGAACCAGTTCCTTCCTGACCTGTTCTCTGAAGGGTGCCACCTCCTGCTGACCGTAGTCGGTGCGTCCCTGCTTCATGTATCCTAAGGGGATGTAGTTCTCATATCCCAGGTTTCTTCCCATTTCGTTTCTCACGCTGATGAGTTCGTCCCAGATCTCCTCCAGCCTCTGCTCGTGGCCGTGATAGAAATCCGAGTAAGCCTTGAAAGCGGCCCTTCTCACTTCCCTGTCATCGTGCTCAAAAAACTTCTGCAGGCCGTATAGATTTCTCTTCTCTCCCATGAATTCCACCTGGCAGGCAGCCATGATGGACTGATACTCATCGGTGAGCTTGGCTTCCTTCTGCATCAGAGGGATGTTGGCCTCGCAAAAGCTCTTCTTCTGAAGGTCCATCTCCACGAAGTACTGTTTCCCCAGTTTCTCCTCGATATAGGGTCTGAAGGGACTTTCCTCGATGGCAGCGTTGTACTGGAGAAAATATGGCATTATCGTGGGGAACGTCTCATCGACCCACTGATTTTCCTTGTCGTAGAACTCATCCTTGGTATCCAGAGTGTGCCTGATGTTCACGATGGTGACCATGGTGGAAAGCTCTTTGCTCTTCTCCTCTTCTCTCATCATGATCTCAAGGACCTCTTCGCCGGAAGCGGCGCTTTTGACCGCCTCTGTGGCTTCCACTGTATCCTTCACCAGCTTCTCCACGTCTGGGCGCCTGTACTCTAGTTCACTGAATTTCCAGTTGGTTTTTTCCATAAAATTACCTCCTTGTTGGGTCATGGGAACATTTTACCATACTGAAGCAAAATATACACTTAAAAATTGATTTTGAGCCGCATATGGGTTACAATTGAGCCGTTATACAGAAAGGTGACCACATGAAGAACAATCCCATCAATCTGACACTTCTGGGCTCGGCCCTCATATTCTATCTCCTGTACAAGGTGAGCGGCAAGCCGCCTCTGGCTTTCATCGCTTTCCTTCTGATACTCGCAGCAGGCATCCACAGGCTGATCTACGACATCCGCCACGGCACCCTGCCCTTTACCAAGGCCAGGAACGCCAGAAGAGAGATGTGGGAACAGGCCCGCAGAAATAGCGAGGAAGATCAGGATAACTGATCCCCGCACTTAAACCGATAATCGAGTAGGGGCTAACTTGTAGCCCCTCTCACACCACCGTACGTGCCGTTCGGCATACGGCGGTTCAACCCAATAAGTAGTAATCTACACAGCT